>CALCSH010000163.1 GCA_937893815.1 uncultured Anaerolineae bacterium
GCCCCGTTTTTTAATACGCCCAAGGGAAGGGTAATGACGGCTCGATCTGCTTCATATATTCCTTGAGAAGTAGTGATTATTACACCTGTATCTGCATATTCCACGCGTTGTACAATTTGATCCAGCCGAATATCCAGCCCATCGGCAAGAATATCGATAATTTGATCATAGCCTTGGAGAAAAATTACATCTTCCCCGCCAAGTTCTTCGCCTTCATCAAAAGCGAATACGGAAAAATCGTTAATATCTGCGGCGTACTCATGCTCGACGACGGTATTGAGGAGATAGTAAATCTGTTTTCGGTCCTCCGCGGTGATATTTTCCTCAGCCATCACCCGGTTTAATAGGGTTTGTACAGATATATCGGTATCCAACTCATCAATCGCGTCGGTAATAGATGCTTCAATCAGGGCAGCATATTCTTCGAGGGTTGCATATTCCGAATTCGTCAGTTCTTCACCGTCTGTATCGTATATCCAATGATTGTCATAATCCGTTTCGGTGGTTTTGATATGATTGGCCTCCGCGAGCTGGGTAATCGGATTCTTACTAACGCAATGAATCCACGATGCACCCATATCCAATTGAGCATCGCTCCATTCCCGACTCGTCCAAACGCGCCCACCCACACGATTACGCGCTTCAAGAACAATCACACGGTACCCCCTTTTTTGAAGTGTGCGGGCTGCGCTGATGCCCGCGATCCCGGCTCCGATGACAATGACAGTCTCATCGCCTTCTTCCAGCGCCGCGCACCCGCTCACGCCCAAAGCGCCACCGAACAAGGTCAGTATTTTTAAAAAATCTCTTCGATACATATGTTTTCCTTTACCGTTAATACTATTGTGTGGCACCGCTATTGTGTCAGCGACTCTTCAGCCCAATATCAGCGGGTTGAATTAACATAACTTGAGATACGCATTCTGAGGCAAGTTTTTTTGATATAAATCCATTAATGGCGCGCTTCGATAAAACTATGCACTAAAATTGGGAAAATTTACCACGATACAACCCTAAACGAGTCAAGCCTTTATGCAAACCACAATATATGTAAAATTCTTTGTGATTCCGCACCGCAATGACAGTTATCATCATAGAACTGAAAGCATTGCTTCCGTTGAGCGCACCAGATGACAAGCCGCTTTCGTTGGCCAATTGAGGCATGCGCCATCTTGCCCGTCGCACCCGATGCGGTATGGGCCGTATTGTCCACACCAGAGCATCTCACTCGATTTCATCCCTTCGTCAAATACAATCCAACTGATAACTGGCCGGGGAAAAATGCGCGGGATTTTGTATATTATGCTAGCGGAATTGTGCTGGAGCGGATAGTTACTCGGTGGGACAAAAGCGGCATTGATCTGCTCGTAGGGAAACCTGGGGGTCAGCAATCGCGCGCCATCTGGCGATTGCGTCCGCATGGCGTTGATGAAACAGAATTAACGATTGCCATTGAGCTTAATACCCTCCAATGGTTGCCATGGCCGCTACGGGCGCTGCCGTTTTACGTCGCCATCATGCCATCAGCACAGTCATACTTGGAATTTGTGATAAAAGGTTTGGATTTTTATCTTCGAACCGGTCAACGCGTTACGTCCGATCAATTTGGTCGACATCCGCTCTTTTCTGGCAAGAAAAATAACCGAAGGGCATAGAAAAAACTCACCATGTACGCCAAACCTGATTAAAAACATATGCCATCTGTTCATGCAAATCTACCTGCATTATACGGCCCCAATTTCTCCCCGCTTTGCTTCGATACACGAATTCAGTCGCTGCTTTTGCAAGCGCGCGCCGCAATCGATTATTGCGCAATTGTTCATTGCGCAGGACGCGCTCAAGATTATTCGTCACAAGGCCGTCCACCAAAGTTTGCAATTCATCTCTGGTTATGTTCTCGCAACTGTTAGTAAATAACGTGTCAAATAACGTATGAGCATCCGTTATACGTCGCATGTAGTTTTCGTACCACGGGCCGGCGATCTCGGGCCTCTTCAGAAATTCTGGCGCTAAGGCTGCGGCGATAAGCGCTGCACCAAAACCCGAACTCGTCGGGAACCATGCCTGGCCAAATGTTGTTCCTGCGAGTACCCAATTGGCACCGTAGGCGCGCTTATGGTTGAAGTACTGTTGTCGGGGAATAGCCACAATTTTCGAATTATGTGGGTATAACTTTCGGATGTCCAACCCTCGCCGCGCAAACGCTTGCAGCACTAGTTCGATGGCCTCACCATCCTCCAAGGGGTTATCCCGGAAAGGCATGCTGACGCCCAACGAAACATAGGAACCCAACGGAATCGCCCACGCCGCACCATCTAAAAAATCTCGATCGGCGCAAAGCATCAACAGATTTGTGGCATGCTGCCATTGTTCACCATTATCAAACTTTGAATCATTGGAATTGGCCTGATAGTGAGTGAACACCACGCGTTGAACATCGCTCGTAAATTGGACGGGGATATCAAGAGCTTTTCCCAACAATCGAATATGATTTGTGCAGTCGTAGACGAACCTGGGGGCCAGATTTTCGCCGTTGCTCAAACGAATATACTCAATCTTATCGTGTATGGCATCGTACTCGAGCGACTCAACTTGCATATCCATAGGCGTGCAATAGGTGCTGGCACGGATATGCTCGTATAAAGCGCTATCAAACCCCATTCGATCCACATGAAGCAAATGATCATCCAATTTGATTCCGAGCGCCAGGTTAGCTATCCTATGGATTTTTGGCGGTGGCTCAAGATAGATGCCCATAACGTACTCGCCAAACAAGCCTACAATGTGCTTCTTTTGAAAGAAGAAATGCTGAAACTCGGGGAATAATCGAATGAGTTCGCGTGACCCAACCCCATCGAGGGATTCACCCAGTCGAGGTGCTGCGCTCGGTGGGTGACCAAGTAGCACGTGGTGAATCTTGGAACGCGAAAGGCTATCGCTGATAACCATACCGGTCAATCCAGCGCCAATAACAACTGGGGGTGTGGAGAGTGGACTCATGCTGATTTCCCTAATTATCCAGACAAAGATATTTACAAAAACATCTCACAATATTCCTCGAAGGCAACATCTTGCTCTGTTAAATGGAAATCTTGCAACGAGCGCGGTTGATTTTCTTTTATCTCAGGCCGATGTTGATCAAGGTAAAACTGCATCTTTGCTTTCACATCATCACTCGGTCTCCGATCAAATAACACATCATAGATACGCTCGATACTTCCAATTACATCAGGAGCCAATTCCGAGAAGGTCAGATCGATCCGTTTGTCTTCTTCCATTGGATGTGTTTTTGAAAAATGAATAACTCCATCCAAATAAAATTCTATTTTCCCCAGGGTGTACTGACCCCACTCCGCCGACGATGTCCTGGGCGCACCAGGGATGACAGAAATGCACGTGAAGCACAAAAACAATTTTGCCATACTTGCTAGAATCTCGCCGGGTGAACGATGAATAAAAATAAAT
>CALCSH010000164.1 GCA_937893815.1 uncultured Anaerolineae bacterium
GCCCTGTTTGCCACCACCATGACAGCACTTCCGCATCGTCTGGCACCGTGAAAGCAGCGGACTCAAGGTAACTGCCAATCTGGTTGCTCACATAACCGTAATAGCTGTCGTTATGCCCTCCAAAAGCTACTCCCACCGAACCCCCGTTCGCTATCCAGCCAGTTAAATCACCACTTTCGAAATCGTAATTCTCCAGATTTGTGACCGGATCAAGATCGTATCCTGCGCTATCGAATTGAAAATTGTCCGGTGCGCTGTCGGGGGGAAGATCGTATCCCGCACTATTGAATTGAAAATTGCTGGGTGCATAACTGGTATCTGCGGGCGGCAGTGCCTGCTCAAAGTTCTGGTTATTGATGCGTGCGTTTAGCATACCCCCGAATACATAGCCTCCAGCGTTAAAATTGAAATTATCGGGGCCAGCAGGTGCTCCCGCGGGGAATGTCTGACTAAATTCACCCTGTTCGCCTGTCGTGACAACTGTATCTGGAATGGTTGCACCGGTGACAGTGACAATTACATCGGGCAAGCGGCTTTCAGTTTCGTCGATAACACCGTCCTGGTTGGCATCTGTCCACGCTGTGCCATTCACGGTTGCCCAACCCTGAGATAGGCCAAAATCCTGACCACTTGTGATTCCAAATGCCGTTACAGCAACGGAAAGCGGGTTCGTCGTAAGCAATTCGTATCCGGGTTGTGTTTCAACAGCCACCTGATGTTGCCCTACCACCAATCCTTCGAAGATATAGTTGCCATCTGCATTACTACCACTAGCTGCTAGTTCATCGCCTCCTGTATCAAGCAGCCGAACAACTACACCGGACACACTATCTTCCCCACCATCTATCATCCCATTATCGTTTAAATCCAGAAATACTGTACCAGTAATGACTGCTCCAGTGAATACCGATGTTGCAGTTTGTTGAATACGCTCTGTGCTGCTCGACCCCACGATATATGCGCTGATTGACTTTACGCCGGGCACATCGCTGGTCAGCGTTGCTGTTATGATCCCATTGGCATCAGTCGTCCCATCTGGTCCCATCAGCGTAGTGCCGCTCCCAGAAATGATCAACAATACATCAGCACCTTCAATAGCTACACCAGTTTCATCGCGCACTGTGACTGTGATCGTAGCCGTATCAGTGCCATCGGCTAAATGTGGGCCTGTTACTCCAATGCTTGATTCGGTAACACTGGCTGCATTCAACGCCCTCGCCGATTCTACGTTTGGAGCCTCATTCAATTCATCCTGCCCTTCGCCTGGTTTCCCTACACGCGGTTCAGGGTGCTCATAAATCGGTGGTTGATATGTGGTTCCGTTGCTTCCGTGAGCCATCATAATACCTGAGACGGATTCCACCCCCGAACTTTCGTGTACTCTTCTCGGCATCATCGCCGAGGCATCCAACATTCCCGGCATAAGCATGGTCAATACCACCATGCTGTTGAGCAATCGATTCCCCGCAACGCGCAACTTACGCGCAAAGCGAACCATGTAAAATGACAATGGAGCGATGTGACTCTTCATTGAAAAACCCCTTCCCCGATAACTATGATTTGTTGGAAACTTACTTAGGACCCCTGGGTTATGGTCCCCTAACGGCTTGCTGTACAATTATTACAAATATATATAAAAATATTATTCTTTAATGTAACATTTGGATGTTAAATTCATTGCACTGTGGTAACTCTTTACCACAGTGATCGCATCTCACTCTGCCTGTTCATAGAAATGAAAGCGTACAACACCATAGTCATACTCGGAGGTAACCTTTATTCCCCCTTTTGTAGTGGTCAACAAAAACTTGAACAAAACGCAAGCAAATTTACACCGCGGAGTACGCAGAGAAAAACATTTCTTACTCAGCGATCGCCTGTGCCCTTTAGGGTACTGCGTACTCCGCGGTGTTCAATCTTCATTTGACCATCACACTTTATTCCCCCTTTAAAGGTTGCTGATAAATTCAACCGCGAAGAATACTGAGCGTGCAGAATTATGTCACATGAACAGTCATTCCTCGGTGTTCTAAACGAACTCTGCGGCAAATCTAAAGCTATATTTTTTATGGCAACATTACGCGAGAAACTATCAAAATTTTATCCTTTCATTAAGGTAGAGAATATTGTATAATATATTTACTGTCTCAGGGTGCCCCCCTCACTCTGGGACAGTATTTTTTGTGCTCAAGTTTTGCAATGTAACTTTACCCATAATGTGGCCTTAGCGGCCACATTATATTTCCAGAACCTATATTTGGAAAATGACAAAACCCGGAAAACGGCCGAAGGATGAAAACCTCGGCTATGTAGCATGGCAAACGCGGATTCATAAGGTTCATTTTATGGTACAGCGCGTTAACCCAACTTCCTGTTGACTTTCTCGTTGCATGTCTTTTCCAGTACTCAATTCGCGCAAATAAGCCCACATACAATCAATTCAAAGTTAATTTCAATTCATCCAAAAACGACGCATCAGCCTCAGCTTGGGGATGCGCGATCTCTCTTTCATAATCGAC
>CALCSH010000165.1 GCA_937893815.1 uncultured Anaerolineae bacterium
CCCGCCACACCCCCAAATCTGGGCTTTACCTTGCGAAATCTCAGAGACCCAAATATCTTTATGGATACTGGCGATCAACGCACTCAAAACATAAAAAATGAAGCCCGACGTCTGGGGTTTTCACTTGTAGGGCTGACATCTTCTGAAGCCCCTGCGCATCTGGATGTATTTGCCAGTTGGCTGGATGCAGGGCATCATGCTGAGATGGCCTGGATGAGTACGAATCGCGCCCGAGAGTGCCGCGCCAACCCGCAGTTGATTTTGCCGGAGTGTAAGACGATTTTGGTGTTGGGGTTTGCGTACGCCCCCTCACCACCAACACCTCTCCCAGTAAGAGAGGGGCGAAGAGGTGAGGGCAAAATTGCCTCCTACGCCCAGAGACAAGACTACCATGATGTGCTGCCACCACGCCTGAGTGCGCTGGCCGAGTATATCGAAGCCCAGTGTGGACATTCCATCCCCCATCGCTGGTATACCGATACAGGGCCGATTCTGGAGCGGGAGCTTGCACAGCGTGCTGGCCTGGGGTGGATCGGAAAAAATAGTAATTTGATTACCCCCAAAGCGGGGTCTTATTTCCTACTGGCCGAGATCTTGCTGGGTGTGGAGTTGCCACTCGATGCACCCTTTATCAGCGATCACTGTGGTTCTTGCACGCGCTGTGTGGATGCTTGCCCGACGGCGTGTATATTGCCTAACCGCACTATAGATGCCAACCGTTGCATCTCTTATTTGACGATTGAACACAACGGATTCATTCCCCTGGAATTGCGGCCAAAGCTGGGTGACTGGATTTTCGGCTGCGATATTTGCCAGCAAGTTTGTCCCTGGAATCAAAAATTTGCTACCCCCGCTCTGTATCCCCACCGTTTACAGAGTGGACAAGACCAGGAATGGGGTGCCACAGAACTCATCCTCAGCCCGCAGGAATTCAACCAGAAGTTCGAGGGCACGCCGATTAGGCGCGCCAAACGTCGCGGTTATTTGCGTAATGTGGCTATCACACTGGGCAATCTCGGAAACTCGCAGGCCGTCCCCGGCTTGACGCACGCTCTCCACGATGATGAACCCCTGGTGCGCGGCCATGCCGCCTGGGCGTTGGGCCAAATTGGTGGTGAGGTGGCCATCGCCGCTTTGTCAGAAGCCGCTCAGCGGGAAAATCATCCCGATGTGCGCGGCGAGATTCAATCTGCACTCGCTGCACAATAAGACGAAATACCTGTTTTAGGATAACATCGCCGAAACTATGAAGCCAAAATTCCCCATCGCAATCAGTTTGCTTCTCCTGCTGACAGCTTGCCAGCGAAAAGCACCGGAAAGCCCCATCCTGAAGCTGGCAACACCTGTGGAATCGGTTGTGCAGCCTACGATTACGCCACAGCCCTCCGTCACGTCCACGATCATACCATCGACTCCAACCGAAAGTTTGCCACCCACGCTGACTCCCAGCCCGACCCCTTTGCCGCTGACAGAGCTATTGTTCACGGGCGCTATCGTGCCGGGGCGGTGCGTGCAGGCCGCGGTAGATGTGCGCGGAGACGCCGATTTTCTCTACGATGGTATGCGCAGCATGATCGAGCGCGCCGATATTGCCATTGGAACCTTGAACGCAGCCCTCAGTGATTATCCCCCCTATACCGGCTGCGTGCGTACATTTGTATTGGTCGGTAGCCCTATTCACGCCGACGCCATGGCGAGCGCTGGCCTGGATGTGATGAGCATCGCCACCAATCATATTAAAAACTGCGGCCCGATTGATTGTGGTAACCGTGCGTTTTTCGATACGTTGGCAAATTTGCAGCGTGTGGGTATTCTGCCAGTCGGTGGAGGTGAGAATGCGGCTCAGGCTTTAGAGCCGGTGGTTGTGACCGTCAATGGCGTGCGCTTTGGCTTTGTATCGCTTGGCGAAATTGAACCCCTTACATTTGCCAGTCAAACCGAACCCGGCATCGCCGAACTGACTGAAGTAAATTTACGCAACGCTATTCAGGCTGCCCGCCAGGTTTCAGATGTGGTGATTGTCATGCCGCATTGGGGTTCAGATTATAGCGAAACTCCCAACTACCGCCAACTGAATTTTGCTAAAATTGCCGTGGATGAAGGCGCAGATCTCGTGATGGGCAATCATGCCCATGTTGTTCAGGGGATGCAATACCGTCAGGGGGTGCCTGTTTTCTTTGGGTTGGGGAGCTTTATCTTTGACCAGAGCTGGTCGCTGGAAACCCAACAGGGCATCGTCGTCCGGGTGACCTTCGAGGGCGATCACTATTTACGTCATGAAGTCATCCCAGTGCATATCGAGCCAGATGGCTACGTACACATCCCGGAAGCAGAAGAAGCTGCCTCAATTCTGGAGCGCTTCCAGGCCATCAGTGATGAAATTCCGTGAGACAGGTGAGTGTAATTTCAGAACGGTTTGAGGATACACGCACCCCACCTGTGTTACTCTATCTTACCTCTTGCCGTTTTGTGCTACAAATTTACACGAACGAGCGACCGAATTCCCCACACCAGCCCGAAAATAGCGGTACATGTCAGTACAATCGCCGAACCGGAAGCAATACTTAGATAATACGAAATATACAGCCCGATTACCCCGGAGATCGATGCGATGGAGGCGGCCAGCGCCATCATCACCGGCAAGCGGCGCGTGAGTAAGTAGGCCGTCGCCGCGGGGGTTACCAGCATGGCGACCATCAATGCTACCCCCACAGTTTGTAGCGATACCACAATTGTCACAGCAATCAGGATCAGGATCAAAAAATCGAGCAGGCGCACCGGCAGGCGCAAGGTGGCCGCCAGAATGGGGTCAAACGAAAGCACCATGAATTCTTTATAGAAAGCCAGTATTGCCAGCAGCACGAAGCCGCCAAACACCGCAATCAGCCATAGATCTGCGTTGCGAACACCTAAAACATCCCCAAAAAGAAAATGCGCCAAATCGACGGTATAATTGCCCACGGTTGAAATTAGTGCCACCCCTAGCGCAAACATTCCCGCAAAGACAATTCCGATGGCCGTATCTTCTTTAATCTGAGTGTTGCGGCTGATAGCGCCGATTCCCAATGAACTGAGGATGGCCGTCGCCAGCGCCCACCAGAATAATGGCTCGCGCGCCCCGCCGCCCACCAGATAGCCGACCGCGATCCCCGGCAGAATGGCATGTGCCAGTGCATCGCCAAAGAAAGCCATACCGCGCAGCACGATATACGTCCCCACCACGGCGCTGACAACACCGACCAGCACCGCTGCAATCAGGCCGCGCACCATGAAGGCATAGTTTAAGGGTTCCAGAATGAACTCAAGCATGCTCGTGCTCTCCATCGCAGCAGGTATCGCCGAGAGCCAAGATTCCATCAGATGTGGGCACCAAGTGCAGGTGTCCACCATAGGCGGCAAGTAAATTTTCCGGGGAGAGAATCAACGCCGGTTCGCCGATGCCGAGCATCCGTTTGTTGATCAGCAGCACTTCATCGAAGCGCTGCGCCGCCATTTGCAGATCGTGCAGCGAGATCAGCACAGTCACATTTTGTGCCTTGAGTTGATCCAGAATCGTGAAAATCTGCTCCTGCGAATTGACATCCAGCCCGGTGAGTGGTTCATCCATCAACATCAGTTCGGCTTCTTGCGCCAGGGCGCGGGCGATAAACATACGCTGCTGCTGCCCGCCAGAGAGTTGGCTGATCTGGCGTTTGGCGAGATGCGTTAGGCTGACGACATCCAGCGCTCGATTGACTAACTGCCAATCACGCTTGGCGGGGTTGCGAAATAGCCCCAACTGCCCCACACGCCCCATCATCACGACATCGCTGACTGTGACAGGAAAACTCCAGTCAACCTGACTGCGCTGTGGGACATAGGCAATGCAAATATGCCCGCCGGGAGCATTACCAAATATTTGAACCTGCCCACTAGTAGGCGGTAGCACCCCGGCGATCACCTGGAGCAGGGTGCTTTTCCCGGCTCCATTGGGGCCGACAATTGCCAGCCGCTGCCCGGCATTCAGCGAAAAAGAAACACCCTCCAGCGCTGCGCCGCTTTCGTAGCGCACGCTCAAATCATCGACTTGCAGAATTTGTGCGTCGTCCAGATGCGGATAGCGGTGCTTGGAGAGATGTTGGGTAGTTTTGTGTAGTTCTTCGAGAAGAGCCATGATTTATTTTTGCCTCTCGAAATTGGGAGAGGGGTTGGGGTGCGGGTTATTTTAAAGCGTCTACAATCGCGGTGGTATTGTAACGCATATACTCAAGGTAAGTCGCCGCCTCGCCGCCGGGCGCACTCAACGAGCCGGTATAGAAAAAGACAATTTGTGTGCCGGTATCTTCCGCCACGCGTTCGGCCAGCGTTGGATTCACGGTATTGCCCACAAAGATCGCTTTCACACCCAGCGAAGCAATTTCATCTTCAATATGTGCTAATTCTTGCGCCGAAGGCTCTGCCATGCTGCTATACCCCGGCACAATGGCCCCCACTTGCTTGAAGCCGTATTCCTGTACAAAGTAGCCTAATTGGGCGTGATCCGTGACAATTTCGCGGTTCTCAGCCGGGATCAGCGCTACCTGCTGGCGGATCCAGGAATCCAAGGTGAGTAGTTTGGCGGCATACGTGTCGGCGTTGGCGGAATAGGTAATGGCGTTGGCGGGGTCCAGTTCATTGAGCGTTCGTGTAATGGTGTGTACCCACACCATTACATTGTTGGGATCTGTCCATAGATGTGGATCCCCCCCGGCGTGATCTGCTTCACCCGTGGCTGCCTGCTCGAGACCGCTGACGAACTCGATTCCCTGATCGAGATATACCACGCGCTCGGTGGCCCCGGCGCTCTCTATCAGATTGTCGAGAAAGGCTTCCAACCCAGCGCCGTTGGCGAAAATAATATCCGCATCGGCAACCTGGGCGACATCTTGCGGCGTGGGATCAAAACTATGCGGATCGGCGCCAACTGGCAGCAAGATGGATAATTGGATATGATCCCCGCCGACCTGGGTGACGATATCCCCAACGATGGTCGTCGTGGTGACAACGGTGAGGCTTGCCGCTCCCTGTGCGGACCCAGCATCCGGGGCTGGGGTGGCGCAGCCCGCCAATAGCAGAACCAGCAAAAATGACAGCCAATACTTCATGCTGTAACTCCTTATTGAAAACGGTTTTCATTTACGAGTACGATTGTACTGGTATTGATCTCCCCCGTCAAGGAAGCCCTGTTTTAGATTTCCAAACCGTGAGTTTCAAGCAGTGCTGCGTCGGTGAGAAGTTCGGTGGCTTTCCCATCGGCGACAATATGCCCCTCATCCATGATCACCATGCGCGGAAAAAGCTCTTGCACCATGCGCAGGTCGTGCGTGGAGATCAGCATGGTCTGTGGCAAATCGCGCAGCAAATGGATCAGTGCGCGGCGGGCGCGCGGATCTAACCCCGCGGAGGGTTCGTCAAGCACGAGAATCTGTGGCTGCATGGATAGCACTGTAGCAATCGCAATGCGTTTTTTCTGCCCCATGCTGAGGTGATGCGAGAGCCGTTCGCCAAACCCTTGCATCTGTACGGCGGCCAGAGCTTCATCGACTCGTTGATGAATTTCATTTTCGGGCAGGCCCATGTGCAGCGGGCCAAATGCCACATCATCGAAAACTGTGGGAGAGAATAACTGGTCATCGGGGTTCTGGAATACCACCCCAACTAATGCCCGAATCACGGGCAGGTTCTCATCGCTGATCGGGAGGCCTGAAACGGCCACATCACCCTCCCCGCGTAGAATTCCGTTAATGTGCAGCATCAGCGTTGATTTGCCAGCCCCGTTGGGTCCCACCAGAGCTACTTTATCTCCGCTACATAAATTCAAACTGACATCCCGAAGAGCAATATGTCCATCCGGGTACGCAAAATTTAACTCGTGAATTTGAAGAATATCGCCCTCGCAATCGGGCAGGGTGAGCGGATAAGTGGTTTTGTGTTTTACAGGCATTAGCGGTACCAGCCGATGATCTGAATGAAGAGGAGTAGCAGCACGGATAGGATTAACATCAGCCAGTCGCTGCGCTGCATGGTATGCGGGTTGAGCGTGCGGATATGGCCGCTATAGCCGCGGGCCAACATGGCGTTATAAATGCGGTCAGAGCGCTCATAGCTGCGCAGAAATAATTGCCCGGCCATGCTCCCCGTGACTTTCGCGCGCCAGAACAGGCTGCCGCCGCGATGTTTTCCCGGCAAGCCAGCGCTGCGGGCCGAGCGTGCGCGCAGCAGGCGATAGGCTTCGTCGGTGAGCACGAAAAGATAGCGATACAGAAAGGCGATGATCGTTGTGAGCGTGCGCGGGGTCTTGAGGTGCTCAAAAGCATGAATCAGGTCGGGGAATTGGGTGGTGGCGACGAGCAGAATTGCCATTTGCACTGACAGCCAGGAGCGCGCCAGAATGCTGAAGAAACGCACCACGCCGAAATCGGTGGGGATCAGCGTGATAAAGCCCAGATTCCACTCGGCGAGGGGTTGCCCCAATGGAGAGAAGATCGCGCTAACCGCGGCGATGGCGAAAGGTAAAGCGACGAATGAACGCCGAAACGTGTACCCCAACCCCAACCGGGTTTGATCGTTGGCCCAAAGCAACAGCAGCCAGGCCGCGGCAAATGCCAGCCAACTGCCATCCGGCAGCAGCGCATTGGAGAGGATAAAGCCTATGGTGAGCAGCACTTTGACACGCGGGTCAAGGTGGTGAATGCGGCTTTCCTGGGCGTGGTAGTGATCGAAAGCGTGATAGTGCATAATTAATGTTCACTGGTAACGGATTTTCTTCGCAAACTTCGTCCCAACAGAATCAATAGCCCCATTAGAATGAACGCTCCCACTGCACCGGCAAAAACCGTTGAGAGAGCGGTTTCGCCGAGAAATGGAATCGTGTAATCGGGAAGAATTTGGTAGGCAGCGCCCTGCCCGGCATCGAGGAAGCCGAAATCTGCGGCAACGCGCTCCAGCCCGTCAGGAGATGCAGAAGCCAGCGGCGAGATCAACACGGCGATCATGGAAACAACCACTCCGGCGATGATCCAACTGCGCCCACCGCTGGATGCGGTTTTTTCGGAGGTGAGCAGATCGGGACGGGTTTGTTCGATGAAAGCCAGCGCAGCAACGGTGATGATGGCCTCACCGATGCCGATGAGAACATGAACGCCCAGCATGGCGGGCACGACAATCTCCAACCGCGAGGTGCCACTGATCCAGAGTTGCAGTGAGGCCAGCAGAGCGGCGGCCATTGTCGCCAGCCAGGCAGCAATGCCAGATACGGTCAGGCGCAATCCCTTTTTGGCGCTGCTGACTGTGCGATAGAGTCCAAAACCAATCACCGCGGTGAGGATGCCCATATTGAAAATGTTGGCACCCATCACCAGCAGACCACCATCCTGAAAGAGTAAACCCTGTACGGCAACGACAGCAGTCATTACCAGGATACCGGCCCACGGCCCGAGCACAATCGCGGCCAGCGCGCCGCCCAAGAAGTGGCCGGATGTGCCGCCTGCCACAGGGAAGTTGAGCATCTGGGCGGCGAAGATGAAAGCCGCCATCACACCCATCAGCGGGATTTGTTTTTCGCCGAGGGTTTTATTCGTTTTCGAGATCGCCAGGCCAACCATGATCACGGTGGCCGCCCAAAAAATCAGCGAGACTACCAGGCTAAGAAATCCATCGGGGATGTGTAGGTGTGTTGGGGAGAGTAACATTTTGGTCTCCAGAGATACAAATTTAGGACGCATTTGCCATGCAAGCTCGATGCATTTTACTGACAATCGGAACAAACGCCAAAAATCGAAAGGTGCTGCAAGTCAGCGTGAAAGTTGTATTTGGCTTGCAAAAGCTCTTCGAGGGGATTGAGCAAGGCATAATCGGCATCGATGACGCGGCTACAATGGCGGCAAACCAGGTGAATATGTGGGCCGTGCTTGCGCACTGAAAAGACAATTTTGCCCTCGCCAAGATCGTTGCGGCAGGCCAGACCTTCTTCACGCAACATCTCCAACGTGCGGTACACTGTTGCCAGATTAATGGCCTGAGTGTGATTGCGCAGTTCGGCGAGCACATCTTCGGCGCTCATATGCTGTTCGGAGTGAGCGATGGCCTGAACGATCATCTCGCGTTGCGGGGTGATGCGGTAGCCGCGTTGGCGCAGAGCTTCAAGTAGTGTGTGGCAATGAGACATAGGAATATTCTCTATTGCAAATCTTCGCAATAGAGAATATTGTACTTTATTAGGATGAAAAGTCAAGCTGATCCGTCTCGATGGTAAGCGTTTGTAGTACTAATGGCCTATCTTGCCGAGGCCGACAGCCGGAACGGGTTTGATATAATCTGCACAATCAATTGGAGGTTTTGATATGTTTCAGTCATTTAATTCGCGCCGCGAGGATGAAACGCGCGTACGCACCGAAGGTCGTTTACCCCCGGGTCAATCCTTGACGCAAAAATTCCCGGTATTGCATTACGGGCCGGTGCCAACCTTCAATGCAGCCACCTGGGATTTTCGTATCTGGGGTGAAGTTGAAAATTCCGTTGTATGGAGTTGGGATC
>CALCSH010000166.1 GCA_937893815.1 uncultured Anaerolineae bacterium
AGTACTGGAGTCGAAGATTTGATCTGGACGCGACTCCAAGAGCGGTCTACGAAACTTAAGGAGTATCGCCCCGATCAATATGGCTCGTATACAGATGGCGCCGATACCCGCGTTTCGCACCCGTTGGCGCTCACGCAATTACTGGTCGCCTACCATATGTTATTGGCGCGTGAAGAGCTGCGCGAGGAGCACCGCCATTTATCGCAAATTCTACCATCCTAATTTTCTATCGCGTTTCAGGGAGTACCTTATGAACCAGAATTCCAAGCCTTACGATCATACCGACCAACTATGCGCCAATACATTGCGCATGTTAGCCATCGATGCTGTGCAACAGGCCGACTCGGGGCACCCCGGTTTGCCGCTAGGTGTCGCGGATATTGTCACCGTGTTGTATACGCACTTCCTCAAGCATAATCCTGGCTCTCCCAACTGGCCCGACCGGGATCGCTTTGTGCTCTCCGCCGGGCATGGATCAGCGTTGCTATACGCACTGCTGCACGCCAGTGGGTATCCGTTGACATTGGAAGAAGTCAAAAATTTCCGCCAGTGGGGCAGTCACACCGCCGGGCATCCCGAATACAACCCCGAACTTGGTATCGAAACCACCACCGGTCCGTTGGGACAAGGTGTCAGCAATGCGGTGGGCATGGCAATCGCCGAACGTTGGTTGGCAGCCCGCTTTAACCAGCCTGACTTCCCAATCGTTAACCACTACACCTACACTTTAGCTTCCGATGGCGATCTGATGGAAGGCATTTCACACGAGGCGGCTTCCTTCGCCGGGCATTTGAAACTTGGAAAGCTGATCGTTTTCTTTGACGATAACAGCATCTCGATTGATGGCAGCACTTCCATCTCGAATAGCACCGATATGTTGGCGCGTTTCGAAGCCTACGGCTGGCATACCCAACAAGTCAACGGGCACGATATGGAAGCCATCGACTATGCCATCCGCACCGCACAGACCGAAACCGGCCGTCCCAGTTTAATTGCCTGCAAAACTCATATTGGCTACGGCAGTCCGGCGCAAGATACTTCCAGCGTACACGGCTCGCCGCTAGGCGATGATGGCCTGGCGGCCACTAAAGAGCACTTTGCTTGGCCGGTAGAACCGCGTTTTTATTTCCCCGATGATGCCAAACAGCGCTTTGCGGAAGTAAAGGCCGCGGGCGAAGTCCGCCAAAATGAGTGGGAAACCATGCTCAGCGGCTACCGTCAGGCGCACCCCGAATTGGCCGCCGCCTGGGACGAATTCGTAGCCGGAAAATTGCCCGCCAATTGGCAAAACGCACTGCACGATTTCACCGGTGATAAAGCAATCGCCACACGAGTGACCTCCGGCACCGTACTCGATGGACTTGTCCCCGCCATCCCCACGCTGATCGGCGGCTCTGCTGATCTCACGGGGAGCAATAAAACCAAAGCAAAAAGCGCTAAAGCCATCACGCCGGATGATTTCAGTGGCGAGTATATTCACTATGGCATCCGCGAACATGGCATGGGCGCCATTATGAATGGTCTGGCTTTGCATGGCCTGCGGCCTTTCGGCGGTACGTTCCTGGTGTTTGCCGATTATATGCGCCCCAGTATCCGCATGGCAGCGCTGATGGGTTTACCCGTGGTGTATGTCTTTACCCACGACAGCATTGGCCTGGGCGAAGACGGCCCCACGCATCAACCAGTTGAGCACCTTACTTCCCTGCGCGTGATTCCCAACCTGGTCACTCTACGCCCCGCCGACGGAAACGAAACAGCACAAGCGTGGAAAGTCGCACTGGAACGTCAAAATGGCCCCACAGCCCTGGTGCTTACACGCCAGAATCTGCCGCAACTCGCCCCCGTAGATAATGAAACCAGCAAAGGCGCGTATGTGCTTTCCGAGCCAAAATGGGTCGAACCGGAAATAGTACTCATCGCGACCGGCTCCGAAGTCAGCCTGGCGATGGAGGCCAAAGCGGCGCTGGCCGATGATGGCATTGCCGCCCGCGTGGTATCGATGCCAAGTTGGGAACTCTTCGATGCCCAGAGCGAGGAATATCGCCAGAGTGTGCTGCTGCCCGATGTGCCCCGCGTGGCGATTGAAACCGGGTCAACGTTGGCATGGCCGCGCTACCTGAACAGCAAAAGTGCGGTTATCGGTTTGGATCATTTCGGTGCCTCCGCACCGTATGAAACCGTTTACGAAAAGTTTGGCTTCAGCGTTGAGAATATTGTCAAAGTTGCTCACGAACTCTTGGGATAATTGGTCGCATGAATTTAAAACAACAAGCCGCCCAAAAAGCTCTGACTTTCGTCCAAAGCGGGATGACCCTGGGGCTGGGTAGCGGATCAACGACGGCCTATTTTGTGGATATGCTCGGGGAGAGCATCCAGCAAGGGCGTTTGACCCACATCAAAGGAGTGCCGACTTCGACGGCTACCGCTGAGCAGGCGCGCGCCATCGGGATTCCACTCATCCCCCTGAGTAAGCATCCGAACCTGGATCTGGCGGTGGATGGCGCCGATGAGGTTGATCCACACTTCAATCTGATAAAAGGATTGGGGCGCGCCTTGCTACGGGAAAAAATTGTCGAAATTCACGCACAACGCTTCGTGATCATCATCGATGAATCGAAATTAGTTACGACACTCGGGCAGCGCGGCCCGCTCCCGCTGGAGTTGGTGAAGTTTGAATACGAAGTTCAAATTGACTGGCTCAACACTTTAGGCTGTCGCGCTGAACTGTGGCTAGAAGATGATGGAACACCCGCCATCACCGATAACGGTAATTACCTGGTTCGTTGCTGGTTCGGAAACGCGATTCCAGATGCCTATGTGCTCGCCGATACACTCGCACGGCGTCCTGGCATTGTCGAGCATGGGCTGTTTTTGGATATGGCCGATACCGTGATTGTGGCTGGCTCAGATCAGGTGAGCGTACTAGAACACCCCAAAGGAGCTAAATAATGGGCGTCATCCTTGCCCCTTCAATTTTGTCTGCTGATTTTTCCCGCTTGGGAGAGCAAGTACGCGAAAGCGTGGCTGCGGGCGCTGAATATATCCATGTGGATGTGATGGATGGGCATTTTGTCCCCAATATTACGATTGGCCCGCTGATTGTCAAGGCGCTACGACCGATCACCGAAGAGACAGGTGGTGTGTTGGATGTGCATTTGATGATTGAAAAGCCCGAGCTTCTTATTCCGGCGTTTGCCAAAGCCGGAGCCAATATCATCACCGTTCACGTTGAAACTTGCCCCCACCTGCACCGCACACTTCAACAAATTCGCGAATTGGGTGTGAAACCGGGAGTTACACTCAACCCGGCCACGCCGTTGGTGGCACTCGAAGAAATTCTCGAATATGTTGAGCAGATATTAATCATGTCGGTCAATCCTGGTTTTGGAGGGCAATCCTATATCCCTGGCAGCAGCGCGAAAATCAGACGACTGCGGCAAATGCTCGATGAGCGCGGTCTGCAACGTGTAGATATCGAGGTTGATGGCGGTGTAAAAATCCACAATGTTGCCGAGATTGTTGCCGCCGGGGCCAATGTAATTGTGGCAGGTTCTGCTATCTACAACCAGGAAGCCAGTGTTACTGATAATATCCGCGCCTTCCAAAAAGCCCTGGCTTAAAATGATGCCAAATGGAATCAGCGGTCAGAGGCGCTAGGCATCCCACAATTCTTCGGCTGCGCGCACACCCGATAGATAGGCTCCATGGACAGTTGCCTGGTAATCTCGCGAAGTGGCTTCTCCCGCGAAAAATAAGCGGGAGGCCACTGGCGCGGCTAAGGCATCAAGGGTATCGCCATTTGTGCCCGTTGATAGATAAGAATAGGATCCCCAGGTAAACGGGTCGTCGGCCCAACGCGTAATTTGCCAGGCCAGCGGGTCGGGGATTCCCGCTCCAAATATCGTGCGCAGCGTCGCCATAGCGCTCTCCACAATTTGCTGATCCGTCCACGTTTCCGTTCGGTGGGCAAAGGTGGCCGCATTAAATCCTAGCAGAATTGGGAGCTTGGTGTAGTGAGCCATGTTAAGCCATTCGGCCCATTCGCCTTTATTCTGGCTGATATATCCCAACAACTCGGGTTCCTGAGGCCAAAATTGTTGCGAAAAGCGAAGATACACTTTATCGAGCAGCCCCATGCCCAGCTTATGAATGGCAGTTTGTTTTTCGTTAGGAAGAGCGG
>CALCSH010000167.1 GCA_937893815.1 uncultured Anaerolineae bacterium
CCGATCAGCGCCATCATGCTGCCGACCCAGGCGGAATTGAACTCCCCTCGGTAGATATCGAGCCGCAGCGCGATGTTGCCAACCGCAACTTGATAGCCAAGGAAGGCGCCCAGCCCCAGCATGATCAGGAAACTGTAACGGCGCACGCGTTCTAAAAAGTCGGCACGGGCCAAGTGGTAGACGATGCGAACGGCGTTCATGCGTGATGCTCCCGCCCGATAAAGTACAGGTAGGCGTCTTCGAGATTGGGCGTCACGTTCTGGGCTTGAGCCTCGGGTCTGCTCTCGCTGATGACGCGTACCTCCACCCCGTCGCTTCGGCGGATGGTGCCGCTGACGATATGTTGTTGTTTCAAGGCGGGCAGTTCAGCGCTGGGGACGCTCCATTCCCAGACCATACCGTCCAGTTCCTTGAGCAGGTCTTCAGGAGCGGCTTCGCGCAAGAGACTTCCTTTGTTGACCAGCGCGATGCGTGTGGCGGTGGCTTCCACATCCGAGACAATGTGCGTAGACAGGATGACGATGCGTTCACCAGACAGGTCAGAGAGCAGATTGCGGAAACGCACGCGCTCCTCCGGATCGAGACCGACGGTGGGCTCGTCCACGATCAGCAATTGCGGATCATTGAGCAATGCCTGGGCAATGCCAACGCGCTGCTTCATTCCACCCGAATAACCGCCCAGCGGGCGTTTAGCCACTTCAACCAGATTGACCAGCTGCAGCAACTCATCAATGCGGCGGCGTGCCGAATTGGCATCCAGACCTTTGATGGCAGCCATGTATTCCAGGAATTCGATCGCATTCAGGTTGGGGTAGATGCCAAAATCCTGGGGAAGATAGCCCAGCACCGCGCGTAACGTATCCGGTGATTTGGCAATGTCTGTGCCATCCCAAGTGATCGTCCCTGCACTGGGTTTGGTAATGGTGGCCAGCATACGCATGAAAGTGGATTTACCTGCGCCGTTAGGCCCCAACAGACCGAGTACGCCGGGCTGCACTTCCAGGCTGAAATCCTTCAAGCCCCAGAAGTCGCGCCGGTATTGCTTTCCAAGTTGTGAGATTTTAAGTTCCAATGAACACCTCTTTTAATAAATTTTGGGATGATTGAAACGATGTTTTACTTATCATCGTCCAGCCCTTTACCTTGCCGCTCTAACGCTGCTCCAATAGCAGCACCGATCGCTATACCGACGCCAATACCGACGGCGATATTGTCGATTGCTATACCGATGGCCGCACCAACTCCTGTTCCAATAGCGATGCCAACCGCGATCTTGCTGTCTGGCTTCTTATCTTTCCTGTTGTCATTTGATTCTGAATTCATTTTTAATCACCTTTTCTGAATTTTGATTTATTTTCGCAGCCAAATGGCTAGTTATTTATTTCCAGCTTTTTGTCAAATCCTTTAATGCCTTTCCACAAAAGCCAGAAGATGAGCAACACTTCCCCAATAAATGTAAAGCCGGCGATTGTTAAATTGTAGTTGGGCACAAGAAACTTCCCAAAGCTATCGGCCATGTAGCCGATACCTGCAATGACCAATAAAACGCCCAGCCATTTTGGGATGTAACTAGACTTGAAAACCAGGTACCCAACAACCAGCAAGTGCAAACCGAAAATCACCAGCCCAATATCCCATGTTGATTGAAAGGTACTCAGAGATAACATTCCCTGAGCATACAACTGATCTACTTCAAATGTTTTCAAATAGTCAGCGCCAGTGAGAAGTTGCAAAACATTAACGAGATTGGTCAGGGCGATTGCAAAAATTGCAGCATAAACCACCCTAAACCACGCCGCAAGTAAAGAGAGTCTCTTGTTGGCGGGCTTGAGTAAAATATATAGTGCCCAAGCCACAACTACATCGAGAATTGCCACGACCAGGAAGATGAATATGCCTGTGCGGAATAGCGTAGCAGAAGCCATGATATTTTCAACTGTGGCTTTTGCGTTTCCGGGCATGACAAGCTTTTGCAAAATACCAAATTGGACAATGGGTGCCAGTACCGCCATGATTAATAATGCCAAGCCGGCGACAATTGCTGCTGTACGTAGTGAACCATCGGTGAAT
>CALCSH010000168.1 GCA_937893815.1 uncultured Anaerolineae bacterium
TTGATATCGGCCTTGCCCAGCGCGCCAAAGATACGCGCCGCTACGCCGGGCGTATTGCGGATGGCCGCGCCGACCACGGTCAGAATGGTGACATCATCTTTCGACCAGATGCGGTCAATATCGCGGCGGGTGATTTCCAGCGACATTTCTGTCTCCAGAGAGGCAATCACGCCAGGGGCGTTGGTGGTGGGTATTACAAAGCTGATTGATTGCTCCGAGGAGGCCTGCGAAATCATCAGCACGCTGGCACCGGTGCGGGCAACCGCCGAAAAGGTGCGCGCCGCAATACCGGGGACGCCCAACATACCGCGCCCCTCCACGGTGACCATGCTCAGGTTGGGGATGGTCGAGATGGCGGTCACTCGCCTGGAATCGTTCTGCGGGGCCGCGGTGATGCGCGTGCCAGGGTAGCCGGGGTTGAAGGTGTTTTTCACCCACAGGGGAATATCCTGCTCGATGATCGGGCGGATGGTCTTGGGGTGCAGTACTTTGGCACCAAAATAAGCCAACTCGCTGACTTCGCTGAAGGATAGCTCCGGGATCACGCGCGCATCCGAGACTATGCGCGGATCGGCGGTCATTACACCATCGACATCGGTCCAGGTCCAGACTTCATCGGCGTCGAGGCAGGCACCCAGGATGGCGGCGGTATAGTCGCTGCCGCCGCGCCCCAGGGTGGTAATAATTCCCTCGGGGGTGGCGCTGATGAAACCGGTCACCACAGGAACAAATCCATCATCAAAAATGGGAATCAACTTCGAGCGCGTCCGGCCGCGCGTGGCTTCCATATCAGGTACTGCGCTCTGGAATGTAGTATCCGTCAGAATCAACTCGGTAGCATTCACCGGTTGGGATTTTAATCCAATCTGACGCAAGGCCGCCGAAACGACTCTGGCGTTAAGACGCTCGCCCAGCGAGGTAATCGTATCCATGCCGCGCGGGGTGACTTCACCGAGCACATGAATGCTATTGCAATAAGCGCTGAGTTCGTTGATATGTTGGTTGACAATTTCGAGCAGACTTTTGCGCTCTTCTCCGGCGGGGATCAGTTCCATAATAACTTCGTAGTGGCGCACCTGCAAATCGGCGATCAGGCCCTGGTAGGTAGACTGGTCGCCCCGCGCCGCGGCTCTGGCGCTGTGAATGAGAGCATCGGTTATGCCGCGCATCGCTGAAACAACCACTGTCAGGCGCTCCCATTGGGGAGCATACTCCTTGACGATTGCAGCCGCCTGGCGAATGGCATCGGCGCTGCCTACCGATGTGCCGCCAAATTTCATCACCAATGTTTTCATGATTTCACCTCAAAGAAATAAATTCACAGAATTATACTCGCACCCCTTGAAATTAGGTTCCCGCCTGTATAAAAATTGTGTAAAGCTATCCAAAAGCAAGCCGCGTAAACGCAATGGCCGCCAAGTTTTATTCTCTTTACCTTGCGTTCTTGGCGTCTTTGTGGCGAAAATATTTTCAGTCTCCCAGGGGGGAAATTGAAAAATCCATAATTACAGGCCGGTGGTCGGAGCCGATGTCAGGTCCAATATCACGCTCGTGAACCTGAATACCGCTTGAAATCAAGATATGGTCAATCGGGATGGTGAATAAACGGTTGATACCGTTCCAGGTGGGCTGCACACCAAAACCGCGGCGGCTATCACGCAGGTGAGCGGTATGCAACCATTCGCCAAAATAGGGCGACCATGAGGTGGCGTTGAGATCCCCGGCGAGAATGATCGCGCCGTCAAGCTGCGCCGCGTACGCTGTCAGCTGATCCATCTGAAGATTGCGTTGGTGGAAAAGGCTGTCGCCTTTAGGGGGCACAGGGTGTGATATCAACAAGGTCACGGGGTATTCATCCAGTTTCACATCCACAGCAATGGATGGCAGTTCCCAACTGCCAAAGTTGATGATTTGCGCGTTTTCCAAAGGATAACGGCTATACAGTGCAATGCCGAAATTGTCTCGGCGTGGTTGTTCAATCGCATACAAATAGCCCAGGTCTTCGAGATGCAGATCATCTAGCCAATCCTGATTGACTTCGAGTAAGGCCACAAAATCGGCATCACTGTCGACAATCAGATTGCGCGTCAGATCGTGATGCGGATTTTCGGTCAACACGTTGGAAAGAAATAAACGATAAAAGGGGGGAGGCGTCTCAGGGGTGTAAATCGGGACAAACAAGGGGAGCATCAGACTCAGATTGATGAGAACGAGGCCCGCGGTAAGGATACGCCATCCCTGGCGTTTGCCCAGCGCATAAACCACCAGCAATAGCAACCCTGCCGCCAGATATTGCACTCGAAAATGGGCCAGCAAATCAAATGCCCACCATAGGCGGCCCAGAAAACCACCCAATGTGGCAACCACCAGGCCCAAAGCCGCCAGGTGCACACCCAACCAAAAGAATTTTTTCCAAAAGGTTGGTTTGGACATCTACTCCGGCCAGATGGTACCGGCGCGCACAATTCCGTTGGAAGGTATATTGCTCTTGATGGTCGCCCCATTACCAACGCGCGCGCCCGCACCGATGCTAACCCCCAAATTGACAGTCACGCCCATGCCGATCAACGCCCCGTCACCGATTTTTACTTCTCCGGCCAAAATTGCCCCCGGTGAGATATTGACATAGCTCTCCAACTGGCAATCATGCGAAACGATAGCCCCAGTATTGACGATGCTGCCAAAACCAACCGTCACATCACTGCCGACATAAGCATGAGGAAACACCTGCGCGCCCGGCGATAGGATTGCGCTGGCTTCCATGAATGCCGTCGGATGCACAACTGCCGGGCAGGCAATTCCGGCTTCGGCGATACGCCGAAATACCTTCACCCGCACGCTCACCACGCCGATGCCGCCCACGGCGTTGACCGCCAGGCGCACACCCTGCGCGTAAAGATCAGGCAACACATCACTGCCCCCCAACACCGGCACACCCATGATCGTTTCACCCGCCAGAACGCCATCATCCACGAAGCCGACCACGCGGTAGATGCCCACGGCGCGCACCAATTCGAGCAGCGATTTGCCATGCCCGCCACCGCCGTAGATGAGTAACGCTGTGGAATCAAATTTACTCTCTGGGAGAGCAAACTTTTCAACAGGATTCTCCAGGCGCGCCTGCACCATCTTCTCCGTGATGAATATCTCGGCGGGGAATTGAGCGAGATCAAGGCCGTGTTGCTGCGCCAAAGCAAGTGCTGGTTTGGAGATGCGCAAGCCATTGGGGACTGGAGATTGCGGGCTGGAATCAGTGGTCTGATATCCTGACTCCGGCGCCTGTTCATCTGGCGACTCGGCGACGTATGCCAGCACATCCCCGGCGGGTACCGTAACTCCCGCAGCAAATCGCAATCCAACAATATAGCCATCCGTTTCAGCTTCAACATCAGCAGTGGATTTTGTCGTCTCTACTGTGCAGATCAAATCACCCACACTCACATGTTGGCCTTCTGAGATGTGCAGGGTAGCCAGCAGCGCTTCGGGTTCGTTAGGGTTGATGAGGGGGATAATGATCGGATTCATAGGGTCATTTGCCAATTTCCAGTGTTCAGTTACCAGTTATCTGCTGTGCGGCAGTGATAATATCTTCCACACCCGGCAGGGCGGATTCTTCCAAGGCTCCGGAGGCGGGGATGGGCAGGTCGCGGGCGGCGACGCGGTGAGCGGTGCGCAGATTGGTTCCCAGCGCCTCAATGGTTCGGGCAATGATTTCTGCACCCCAACCGAGGGTGAAGGTGCCTTCTTCGATGGCGAGCAAGCGCCCGGTACGTTGTGCAGAGATCAGGATTGGCTCAATCTCGAAGGGAGCAAGCTGCGTGAGGACGATTAATTCGGTAAAAATTTCGTGTTCGTACGCCAGTTTGAGCATGGCTTCACGAGCCAATTCGGCCATGTAGCCGTAGGTGGTGATGGTAATTTCAGGTTGAGGCGCTCCGGCGATGGATAACTGATAGTAGGGTGCGAAGGAGTTAGGAGTTGGGAGTTGGGTTATAGTGAAATCTGGGAGGGATGTTTCAGCCTGCAATTTCGCCAAATACAGCAATTTATTTTCCACGAACAGCACCGGATCATCAGCGGCAATCGCCTGAGCCAGCAAGTGGCCGGGATTTCCCAGGGTAGCCGGGGCCAAAACTCGCAAGCCGGGCATGCCCAGGAAGAGTTTTTCCAGGGTTTGGCTGTGGGTGGGGCCGTAACCGCGGCGCCCGCCCATCGGAGCACGGATCACCAGCGGGACGCGCACCTGATCGTTATACATCCAGCGGAATTTGGCGATATGGTTGATGATCTGATCAGCAGCCAGAGTGACGAAATCGCCGAACATAATCTCAACTACCGGTCGTAGGCCGCGCAGGGCCATGCCCGCCGCTAATCCAACGAAACCTGCCTCCGAGATGGGCGTACTAATAACTCGATCGGGAAAAGCATCTGATAATCCTTGCGTGACTTTGAAGGCGCCGCCATAGGGGTCGAGCAAATCTTCACCGAGCAGCAGGACGCGCTTATCGGCAGCAAGGGACTGGTGAAGGGCAGCATTAAGGGAAGCAAGCACAGTTGATTGGGAATTAGGGATTAGGAATTCGGATTTTGAATGATAAGTTCCCTGATACCTGATACCTGATACCTGATCTACTAACGCCTGCTCAAAGGCGGCCTTCACCTCAGCATTGACTTCTTTTTCAATGGCAGCGCGCATCTCCGGGGTCAGGCGGGGGGCGTGAATACTCAGGGGATCGCGCTCACTTCGTAAGGCAGCAACCAACTGCGGGGCACGCGTGTCATCTCCCTTGGAATGGGGGCCAAACCTGATGGTTGACAATATCAGGGCGCGCGGTCCCCCTCGGGAGCGGACATCTTCCAAGCTAGTTTCTGCCAGAGCGGATATCTCCAACACATCGCTGGAATCCAATTCGTTAACGGGTATATCGAACGCGGCGAAGCGTGCAGAAATGGATCCGGCCAGTGTGCTCTGAACCGGGGTGGTCTGAGCGATGTGGTTATTTTCGACCACGTAGAGAATCGGTGCCCCCCAAAGGGATGCCATATTGAGGCTCTCGTACACCACACCCTGCCCCAGCGTGCCATCGCCGAGGAAAACCACCGTGACGGCTCCTGAGCCTTTGCGTTTTTCGGCCAGCGCCATGCCAGTAGCAACGGGCACAATGCCGCCCTGCACGCCGTTGGAATAGAAATCGCGCCATTGCAAATGTTGTGATCCGCCACGCCCGCCACACACGCCAGTAGATTTGCCCATCATTTCGGCGAAGAGGGCGCGCATATTACCACCGTACACCAGAAAATGGCCATGGCCGCGATGATTGCTGAAAACAATATCACCTGTTTTTAAATGGTTGAGCACGCCTACGGCGTTAGCTTCCTGGCCCAGATAGGTGTGCGTGGTGCCAAAGAAAACGCCTTTGGGGAAATTTTCCAGCACAGTTTCTTCAAAGCGACGGATGCGGTACAACTGGCGGTAGAGATTGGGGCTGTCCATGTCGGGAGAATTATAATCCATGAAATCAATCAGAAGGCAAAGGGAGCCAGTACCCGGCTAGCTTATTCCCAGAGAGAATTCCGGAATCTTTGCGAACTCGGAAACGCGCATGGAGCCAGACTCGGTCAACGCTCTGGACGGCAGAAAATCAGCGAAATTCCAGACCGCCAAGAACAACAAGCAGCGGTATTGTATGCATAACCCCCAATATGACGATTCCTGGAAGCAGCCAGTATTGTGCCGCCAGTAGGCGGGGAATCTGCCGGTCGGCGCTTAGTTTTTGGCCTTGGGGGAAAATCAACAACAGGCAGCCTATCCAATACAAGCTTCCCCAACCCAGCAGCCAGCCGGGATACACCCCCCAAAACATTTCCTGGGCTTGAACATCAAACAAGCGGATGGCCATTAACACAGCACCGCTAAAACCGAAAGCAAACAAGCCCCAAAGGCTGGGATAGGTTTCAAAAGGGGTACCCCCACCGCGGTTTGGCTCGTCGTGACGAGAAGTCATATTTCCCTTCAGGATCAGAATACCGATCAGCACTGAAGATGCATTGACGAGCATATCACTCCAACCGTAGAAACGCCGGGGATGCAAGCCTTGCTCCAACTCGTCCACCACACCCAGCATCGCCCCAAGCAAGAAAATCAATCCGAAAAGTCCCCACCCGCGAGTATCCCGGTGCAGCACCGCATACAACAGGCAGGCCATCAGCACGTATTCTGGAATGTGGATATGTTTATTGGGGTTTGGCTCCAGCTTTATGATCGCCAGTGCAATCAGCGCGGCAGGCGCCAGATACAAGAGATGGCAAAAATTCTTGCGCTGGCGATAGCCGAAGATTACATTTCCCAGGCCGACGAGGATCACGGTTACGAGCGGAATCTTGCCAGCCGCTGCCTGTCCAAAGCGAGCTTCTAGCGCCCGATAAACGACGATGGCATTCGGCAGCAGGAATGTATAGATGGCAATCACCAGCCACAAAATGAGCGAGCGATGGCTGTTGAAAAACTCGGCTGGGCGGAATTTACTCATTCCCAAAGTTTACCAGAAGCATGCGCCCCTATCCTTTCGCGAGAAAAGCATCTCCGAAAAACTCGTTCAGCCGCAAATACAGTGTGCGTTGGTTCTCAGTCTTGGCAATACCGTGACCTTCATCTTCAAAACTTAGGATTTCATAGGCAATTGCAGCCGCATCCAATTTTTCAACAACTTCGCTGACATTCTTGGGCGTCACATTGGGGTCTTGCGCGCCTTGAATAATGAGCAGTTTGCCGTGGATATTCTGAACAAAATGGATCGGCGAACGTTCAAAATAGCGCTTTGGCGCCTGTGACGGATTGCCGCCCATCATTTCCTCGCTGTATGGACGCAGATCGGGGCGGGTGGTTTCATAATCTACGATCAGATCGGTCATGCCACAGATCGGGGCGGCAGCAGCGACAAGCTCCGGGGGGAAATGGGTGATAGCCCACCAGGAGGAGTAACCGCCATATGATGTGCCGGTGATGCCGATCTTCCCCGGCTGGGCGATCCCGGCTGCGATGAGGGCTTCAATCCCCGCGCGGATATCGTCCTGTTCGCGCCCGCCCCAGCCATCTTCCAGTATCGCAACACGGAATGGCAGTCCGTAGCCGGTGCTGCCGCGATAGTTGATGTCGAGCACATTGAAACCCTGCGCGGCAAAAAACTGAAGTTCAGCATTGATCCAGTCGGGGCTGTGCCAGGTTGGCCCGCCATGAATGTAGATAACCGTGCCGCGAGTATCCTTTTGGGTGCGGTAGAGCCAGCCGTGAATTTGCAGCCCATCCGCCGACAACCAGCGAAAATCTTCTGCCTGAATAAATTTTTTGGGTGAAAGCGGCGTGCGCTGCCAGATACCTGTCAGGCTGGTGAAGTTCTCAGGTCGCAGGTCTGCGAGAGAGCAGCGCACAAGATCGGCAGGTTGGCGGGAAGCATAGTAAAAGGCCAGCCAGGCACCCTCACCCCGTTCCCCACTCCCTTTTGAAGAGGGGATGGGGGCCAATGGAATCAGATTGCCAGGGATATCGCTCAGCAAAGTTTCTTTGCCGGTGTCCACTTTCATCAGGGAGCAACGCACGCGTCCCTGCCAGTGTTGCCAGATTACGGCCTGTTGGCTGCCATAGGGCATAAATGCGTCTTCGATATCGCGTTCAGGGTCATCGAGCAACCAGCGAATTTCGTCATCGTCCAGCGACCAGATTCCCACCCGGCGGTGAGTGTTCGTCTCAACCTGCACC
>CALCSH010000169.1 GCA_937893815.1 uncultured Anaerolineae bacterium
GGGGTTTCCGCAGACGTACTTTTCTCCGTCATTGCCTTTAAGGGTGTAGGACAGGTTATTTACCCTGTCCTACTTTTTTAGTTGTTGGGACTAATTATCTGCGAATTGGCGCAGGTGTCAAGGCTGAACCTGCCAGACATGCACGAGCGGTTTCGCACCATCGCCGTACAATTCCAGCACGTAGAGCAGGCCATTGGCGCGGTCGTAGGCCACATCGCCGATGCGGTCGCGGCGCTGGTCGCCTGTGCCGAGTTGTTCCACATCCCATTCGGGCGGATTGAAGAAAAGGCGCTCGTCAATATCCACCACGGCGTAGGGCTGCGGCTCCCAGGGTTCCAACTCGCCACTGGCAACCTGCGCCAAGTCGTTGGGGTTGAAGAGGATGAATTCGGCATCGAAGCGGGTGCTCCACCAGCCGCGCCCGGTGACGCAGGTTCCGGCATCTTCGTCGCAGCAGCCGCTGAAATCTTCCGGCGGGCAGGGCGAGCCATCGGCTAAACGACAGGTAGTAAAGTCGTCATTGTGTCTGGGGTCTACGCAGGCGTATTCTGGCCCGGCAGCGTTGACATAGCCATACCAATATTTTTCGCCGTTGCTTTTAGTTCCGGCGAACAAGACAGCGGTTTTGCCGCCGGGGGCGTTCATCCATGCGCCGCCCTCCCAGGCATCAGGGTGCTGATAGCCGTTCATGGCGTGGTAGATGTCTTCGGTATTGTAGGCGTTCTCGTAGAGCAGCAAGGGCACATCATCAAGATGCGTTCCCGATGGCGGCGGGGAGCCGTCCGCGTTCCATGGCGTGTAGGCGAAGAGCGTTGGCCCCATGCCGCCCTGCCCGCCGTCGCGCATTCGCCCGGTCGCCAGCAGCATGCCGCCGGTGTAGGCATTCGCCCATTCGGTGGGGATGTCGAACATATAACCGTTGACGCTGTACATATTCTCATTGCCGATGAACCATTCGCCCTGGAAATCGGGCGCGGACAAGTTCGGGCTGAACCAGCCGTGGGAGGGGAATTCGTCCCGTTGGAGGTGTTCGCCCCAAGCAACGTGCAGCAACGGGCCGGTAACGGGATGATTGAGATATTGCAGCCCAACTTTGGGAATCTCCTGAAACTCGATGAAGTGGTCTTCAAAGATATTGGCGAAATCCTGAACAAATTCGGCGGTGTTGAGTTCTTCGAGATTGCGCGCAAGGCTGGGGGCGGGGATGCTGACCTCGGCGACCTGTGCGCCATCCGGAACGGCGCCGTAGGCAATGCGCTCGTGCCCGGTGATGAAGAGAGTATTGTTGTCTGGGTTGAAGGTCATGGCGTTGCCGCCGTAGGCGAAGGTTTGAGGCGGTTCATCGCCGCTAGGCAGGCGGAACGCGCCCAGGTAGACCAGGTCATCGGGTTGGATGAGTTCGGCGGGCAGGGCTTGCGACGGTGCAGATGCCATCGTTGGCGCGGTGGCCGCGTCAGGTTGCGCCGCGGGCGGCGGTTCGGCAGCATTCAGGCTGGTAAAGTTACAGGCCAACAGACTGAGCAGAAAAATTGCAATAAAGGCGTAGCGACGTTGTTTGTGCATGCTTTGCTCCTGTTAATGGACGTAATGATAAGGAAACCAGGAAGCCATGAATCTTTTCCTGCTTTCATGGCTTCCTGATGAAATAAATAGAGTTACGGGCCAGAGGGCAATAGTTCAACCTGGACGATCAAATCCATATAACCAATGCCATCGCTGATGGTGTAGAGTCCGCCAATGGCATCTTCCGGGGGAGGCGGCAGGGTAATGGAGCCGTTGTAGATCCATTGCCATGCGCCGCCGCGGTCGCTTTCGCTGAAGGTAGCGCCAAAGCTCAGGGTGTCACCCGGCCCGAGGGGGATATCCACCACGTTGCTGGCCGGGCAGTGGATCAGTGATGCTTCGGCGTGGCTGGCGCTCAGCCCTTCATACGGCAGGCTGTTACAGGCGTCGATGATCGCCGGGATACTGTGCGTTTGGTTTTCGTGCAGGCAAACCCCGGTGAGATAGCCCAGCCAACGGGCGCGGTAGCCAGTGTTGAGCGGCAGGGTAACAGTTTCGGCTCCGGTGACCCACAGACTGCCATCCAGTGGGCCAAGATTGTGTTCGCAATATTCGTAGCCGGTATCGGTGGGCAGGTCGTAGGTACGAATTTGTTGGAAGGTGACACGCGCGATGCGCGGACAAGGCTCGCCCTCCAATCGCCAGGTATTGCTGTAGGGCGATTCGACGATTTCGGTTGGCGAAACAAGCGCGGCGGTGACTTGAATTTCATGGGTTTCACCGCAGGCGGGCAGGTAGTCGTCAATTTCGATATAGTTGTTGGATGTGTACTCGGTGCGAGCGCCATCTACATAGACTAGATAGCCAGTGATGTCGTCGGGGTTGCCATCCCAGGCCCAGACTAGGCGCGGATGCCCCAGCCAATAATAGAAGGTATGGATGTGCGGCGGCGGGAAGGCAGATTCATCGCAGGAAGGTGTACACAGGCGATAGGTGGCAGTGAAAGCATGGCCCGGGTCGCCTTCTGTGGAGTTCATGGTGAGGGTCTGACCGAGCCATTCTTCGGGGCCGTGGTAGGCAATCTGGATGCCGAGATATTGGACGGGCGGGCTTCCAGCCCAACCCCAGCATTGCAAACCAACTTGCATCCTTTCGCCTTCACCCATCCAGAAGGTACGGCTGTTCTCGCCACCTACAAAGGCTTCCAGATTCCAACGCCGCTCGCCGGAGGTTTCAAAGCGGTACGATTCCCAGCCCCAGTGATCGGCCATTACATAACACCAGACCCATTCGTATTCATCGGAAGTGACTTCGAACGACAGGGCATCAAACTCAACCGGATAGACGGTTTCTTCGCCGCCACCGTCGGGGATGGGGCCAAAGGGTACGCCACCATCATCTTCGGGGGCCGGGTCTTCGGGCGGGGGGCAGTAGCCGTGTTCGGGCAGGCCAGCTTCATCCGGGCAGGGATCAATATCGTCGCTGGCGCCGTCGCTATCGCTGTCGGGGATGTCCAGACCCGGATCGCCGCCTTCGGGAACTGGAACGCCACCATCGGGAAGCGGAGCGCCGCCATCACCCGCGGGTTCAGCGGCAGGCGGAGCCGGGCAGCCATCATCGCCGCTACTGGCTTCATCGGGGCAGGCATCGCTGACATCCGGGATGAGGTCGCTATCTCGGTCGGGGCAGCCTTCGCTGACCGGGGAGCCTGGCTCATCGGGGCAGGTATCCTCCGTATCGGTCACGGTATCACCATCGCGGTCGTCCGCATCTGCCGCGGGGCAGCCGCTCGCTTCGGGGGCACCGGCCTCATCGGGACAGGTATCCAGCGCGTCGGCCAAGCCATCCCGATCTCGATCCGGGCAGCCTGCAGCGGTGTCGCTGCCGAATTCGTCGGGGCACTCATCTACACTGTCGAGAATTCCATCGCGATCGCGGTCGGGGATTTCTTCTACCTGCACGTCGATGCTGGCCTGGGCGCGATTGTGCTGGCTATTAAAGGCGCGCACGATGAGGGTATAGGCGCCGGGGGTGTCGGGTTGCCAGACTGTGAGCAGCGGCATGGGGTTAGCGCCTCCGGGCAGACTGCTGGCCTGGGCGTGGAGTAATTGCCCGTTGGC
>CALCSH010000170.1 GCA_937893815.1 uncultured Anaerolineae bacterium
ATTGTCGATTCGGGTGATATTTTTCATATCGTTGTGTCCATTGTCTGTCATGCTGTTTCCTTCTGTGGGTCAAAAACAACTTTCAAGTGCCGGTTGAGTACATTCTTGCTGGTTTCCATTTCGATCCCGTTCTTGCCTGCGGCTTCCAGGTTGGCCTTGACCGTATTGGCTTCCTGTTCCCAGGTCGGGGGTAACTGCACCCGGTTGGGCCAGTGACCATATTTCTGCTGATAGTGTTGCGATGCTCGTTTGAGGGCTTCCGCAAATTCATTTTTGGGGATTTCCTCATACCAGAGCATCCAGTCGAGCGTATTTGTCATCGTAAAGCTACCTTGTAGTTGAGTGAATAGTGTAGTCATAGCAGTTATGGATCAAACGATCTTGGGTGATAGGTCATTTCAGGTTCTATATTTTTCTGGATAGCTTCACCAAAAAAGCCAGCGTAGCCGCTACAGGTAGAGCAAGCATCAGGGTTACGATACTGGCCCCTGAGCCAGTATTCGTAAGCGACATCACACCTACCCAGATTGCGCCCAGCATGATGAAGCTCATGGCGAATGACAGGGTTAGTAGAAGCTGTTTGTACTTCATCGTTTTACCTGCCTGTTGAACCGGCAGCATTGACGTATTTCTCAATACGAGCCATGTTCTCCCATTGATTCCCGTGGAGCAGCGTACCGATGCGGGCAATCGGCGCTCCGCATTCAAGGTGAAGGTAGCGCACCATTATGATTTCTGCCTCACTGCCCGATGCAGGCGGGGAAATAGTGACTTTGAGTTCGCGCTTTGCTTCGCTGGCGATTGCGCGTGCATCATCGTTTGCAAACGGGAGGAAGTCGCCAATCTTCCGAATACCAAATCCATTCGCGGCCAAATAGGTTGCCAGCGTCAGAGTTTCTTCCGAATCGCGTCCGAATCGGGCCGAGAAGCCCATGCCTGGGGCGTGCCTGACCGCAGGCACACCCTGAATACCGCTATCAGGCATATGCCCAGGCACACCCTGATTTGCATCAGGCACACCCCCAGGCACACCCTTTTCCAACTCAGGCACACGCTCCAGCAGGAAGCTGGGCAGGCCAAAATTGGGTGTTCCCGTATAGACCGGGGGAACTGGAACTACAAAGTAACCCAGATTCTCGCTCTCCTTGTTCTTTGGAGGCCCGAGCGTGACATTTACAATGCGCGGCATACGCTTCAGATCATCCGGCACTCGCCGAGCAGCAATGAAAGCGAAATTTTCCCGAACCTGTCCTTTGCCTTCCAAGCCCATCGCAGAAACTTCCTGACCGTGGGGCGTGATGATGATAAATATTTTTGCCTTACGCCCTTCTTGCGCCAGGGCTGTAATCCCGATCATCGCTTCTGGCTCATTTTCTGCAATGGCGCTGAGTTCATCGGTGACAAAGTAGATTGTCTGGGCATCCTTCAGGGCACTCTGCCCATGAGCGGCGGCTTTGTAACGCCGCGCCATTTCTGTGACCAAAGCATCAATCGTAGCTGCGATCTCGCCAAAGTTGCGCCCGGCGCCCACAATATGCGCCCGTGAAGGCCAGTTGCCCGGCTCGTAGTGCGGATCGCCAATAATGACAACAGCATCCTGGTGATGGCGTACCATAATCTTGATAATGGATGATTTGCCGCTTCCTGTAGGGCCGAAAATAACGATGTGCATATCGGGCAAGGCGGGTAGCTTTTCGAGGTTTTTGTAGGCTTGCACCAATACCCGCACAGCATTGCGCGGCTGGAAAGACCCTGCTTCAGCAGTCGGGATAGTAATGTGCGGCGCTTGCGCTTCCGTTTGTGGCCGAATGCGAATGGGTTGGGTATCATTGGTAGCTACGGCAGGAGCCGTTTTGAGATTTGCGCTACCATCCGGTGGGTCTTCCCGCAATACGGGCAAAACCACATCCCGGAATTCTCCAACCAAAATGTCAGGCCGATTAATG
>CALCSH010000171.1 GCA_937893815.1 uncultured Anaerolineae bacterium
CCTCAATATCGGCACCGGCCTGACCCATTTCAGCAATATCGAAAACGTCACCGGCGGCGATGGCGCCGACACCCTCTTTGGTGATGCCAATACCAATGTGCTCAACGGCAGCAACGGTAACGACACCCTGGCTGGCCGCGGCGGCGATGACTATTATATGTTCACCGGGGTTTGGGGCGTGGACGTGATCGGTGAGAATCAGGCTGAAGGCGATGACACGCTCAATTTCTACGCTTACACCGGCGACACGATCAGCTACACCCTGGCGCCAATCACAGTTGATCTCGACTTTATCATGAACAACGCTGGCACCGAAAGCGGCCTGTTCTACGATACGGTCAAACAACCCGCCGATGATGCCGCCAATTGCGTAGCTGGCGGTGGCACAGTCCAGGTAAATTGCGTGCTCTACCGCTCGCGCAACGTTGAGCATATCTTTGGCGGCCTGTGTATCGACTCGCTCTACACACTCAATCAGGACAGCACTTTCGCAATCGACGGCGTGACTGTGGACACCGATCCGCTCTTCACCCCCAACACCGCCCCCACGATGGTGGCAGCCACCGATCGCAATAGCTATACGGCCCTGGGCACACCCTCCGGCGAGGGTGATGGGCTGGAGTTTGCCAACATCGAGAATATGTACGCTGGCAATCAGGCTGACATCTTCAACATCCTGGAGCACGATCAGCGTTATAACCTGTACGGCGGCGCGGGCGATGATCAGTTCGTCTTCACGGATGGCACCGGCCTGACCGATTTGTCTGGCTCGCCGCATCCCGGCTTCCAAAGTTTGATCGACGGCCAGGGTGGTTCGGACACGATTGATTACCGTGACTTCACTACGTCGGTGACGGTCAATCTGGCCACGGGGCAGAGCAGCAATATCAGCGCTGCGGCCCTGGGTCGCGTGGTCAACCTGGAGAATATCGTTGGCGGCAGCAAGAACGACCTACTGACCGGCGACTCTGGCGACAACGCCATCACTGGCATGGGCGGCGACGACACCATCACCGGCGATTTGGGCAATGACACCTTCATCTTCGGCGATAGCTGGGGCAAGGATATCGTCAACGAGCTAAGCGGTGCAGGTATAGATACTTTCGACTTCTCGGGCGTAACCGTGCCGGGAACTGGCAGCTTGCTCTTCGCCTTTGGGGTAAGCGCCATTCAGGTTAGCGATGCGGGCGTCGTCAACACGGTCGCCACCGATAACTTCATTGAGTTCTTCATCGGCGGCCCGACGGCTGACCTGTTCCAATTTGCCGAGGGCGCCGCGATTAGCGGTGGCGTGGATGGTCAGGGCGGCACGGACACGATAGATTACAGCGCTTATCTAACCGGGCGCAACGTTTTGTTGACGGCTCTCGGCTCAGTGGATGGTTTCGCTGGCACCGAAAGCGCTGCGACCAGTTTCGATAATATCGACTCCTTCATCGGCAGCGCGGCCAACACCGACGAAATTACCGGCATCGATCAGGACGCAACCTGGACGGTCAACGCTGTCAATAGCGTCTATCTTTCCAGCAACGCGCTGACCTTCAAGGATTTCGAATACCTCAACGGCGGCGGGCTGGCCGACACCTTTAATATCCAGGCTGCCAATGCCACGATCCGTTTCTATCGTGGCGGCGCTGGAAACGACATTTTCAATATCATCGGCAGTATCCTGGTGCCCGGCCAAATCGACGGCCAATCTGGCATTGACCAGCTCAACTACAGTGCCTTTACCACCGGCGGCGTCGATGTTAATCT
>CALCSH010000172.1 GCA_937893815.1 uncultured Anaerolineae bacterium
GTTAGGAATTAGGCAACTCGATAAAAAATATCCCGAAAATAGGTGTGTGTGGGGGCTTCGCCCCCCCCCGCACACCTATTTTCGGGTATTCTCTTGTACAAGTGCGTAAGTCCTAATTGGTATAAAACACATGCCGGGTGACAACGAATGCTGGCATTTCGCAGAGAAAATTTTAACGAATAAGCGAGTGGGTGGCGCGAAAAAGGGATCAATGGGCGAGTTGTACCGCTCACCGATCCCTTTTTGTGTTGCAGGATGGATTTTGTGGGGAATTATTCGTTGATGACGTAATGCACATCAACACTCATTCCTGGTCGCAGGCCGGGAGGCGGCGTATCCAGATGGATGGTGGTAGTGTAAACCACATCGCCGCCGAGGGTTTCTGCCAGGGGAGCAATATTGCTGACTTGCCCGGCCACTTCCACGTCCAGCGCCTTGATAAATACGGTAACTATTTGCCCAATTTCGATATTTGGAATATCACGTTCACTCAGATCGTTGGTTTCGACGCGCAGGTTTTGTAGATCTGCCAGCAGCAGGATCGGCTGACCGGGTGTCACCCACTCGCCGCTGTTGATATTCAGTTGCGCGATCACGCCCGAAAATGGGGCCGCTAACGTGAGTTGATCGAGAACGGCCTGCGCCGACTGGAGTTGAGTCTGCGCATTCTTCAGGCGGGCTTCCGCCAGGCGCACTTGATCGGGATCAGGCCCGATGCTGAGAGTCTCATAATCCCTTTGGGCTTTGGCGAGTTGGGCCTGCGCCAGGGCCAGATCGGCATCGGCCTGATTCAGGTCAATCGGGTTGGTAGATTTCCCCAGGCTATTGTAGGTGCGCACCGTGGCGTCATATTCTCTTTGAGCCTGGGCCAGCTTGCTGAGCATGGCGGCGCGTTCCAGATTGGATTCGGGTTTGTTCTCAAACGGTTCGTAATCTTCCCGTGCCTTATCTAGATGATCTTTTGCCAAAAGCATATTGGCGTAAGCCGTATCCACGTCTACCTGTAAGGCGGCGGTGTTCATATTATTGATTACCCGCTCGGCGTCGCGCACCGCATCCTGATAATCGGCGATGGACTTGAGGGCCTGAGCCTGCTGAACGTCCATATCTTTATAAAGGGCATCCAGCGCCTGTTGAGCTTGCTCCACTTCGAATTCGGTTGCGCTAACGGCCGCGGCCAGGTTTTCCTGGCCTTCAAGCTGTACCAGAATTTGACCGACTTCAACGGTATCGCCAACCGCAATATTGACCGCTGCCACTTTACCACCCAGCGTAAATACAAGATGGGCTTCCTGAGCAGGCACCACAGCTCCGGATGCAACCACTTCGCCGCTTATCTTTTGCGTTGCTGGTTGCGTTGTCGGGCTGCTTTCATCCAGTACAACCGTCGGCAGGGGGGTCGGCGTAGGGGGGGTCAATGCGCTGCACCCGCTCAGAACAGCGAGCAGCAGCGAGAGTAGAATTACTTGAACTTTCATTTTTCTTTTCCATTATCGTCAACGATGCGGCCATCTCGCAGGGTAACCACTCTTCGGGCATATTCGATCACGCGCGGGTCGTGGGTGGCAAACACAAAGGTGATGCCGGTTTCCTGGTTCAGGCGGGTCATAATCTCCATTACCTGCTTGCCGTTGGGCGTATCCAGATTGGCGGTTGGCTCATCGGCGAGGATCAGGGTCGGTTGAGATGCCAGGGCGCGGGCAATCGCAACGCGCTGCTGTTCGCCGCCGCTCAATTGATCGGGACGGTGGTTGGCGCGAGCGCTTAGATCAATTGCGCTGAGCAACTGGGTGACGCGTTCGCGCCGTTCGGCTGCGCTCTCACCGGTCAGGAGCAGCGGCATTTCGATATTCTCATAGGCCGACAGGGTGGGGATTAGGGCGAAGAACTGGAAGATAAACCCGATGGTGCCGCGGCGCATATCGGCGCGGC
>CALCSH010000173.1 GCA_937893815.1 uncultured Anaerolineae bacterium
GAACTTGCAATCGGCAACACTAAACGCGGAAAATAAACCTTCGAGATCAGCTCGCTCCCGCTTACAAGGCTGCTGCCGGCGCGCTGCAACGACTGGGCAAACAATGTCCAGGGCAACGTCCCGGCAAAGGCAAACAGCAAATAGGGGGTATTGTCCGAGGGTAATTTCGCCAGCATTCCAAAAACCACCGCAAAAATCCCCGAGGTCAGAATGGGCTGCAAAATCACCCAGGTGATGCCCAGCGCAGTTTGTTTATAGCGCAGCTTGACATCACGCCAGGCCAGAATCCAGAACAAATCGCGGTAAGCCCACAACTCGCGCAACCGCAGCCCGGCCCAACCCTTCGAGCGTTGAATGCGAATGTGAATGCCGCTTTCCAATATTTTTGTCATTATTTTCCAATTTTTACCGCAGAGAGCGCAAAGCACGCGGAGATTTTTTTGCTGTATTCTCAGCGAACTCTGCGTTCTCCGCGGTTAGTTCTCTGAACCGAGTTATGAATTCTGTCACGAAGGGGGCAAGCTGTCAAGCAGCCTGCCGCGCCCACAGTTCCAGCACGGCCAGGGCATAGATGCGTTTGCCGTGGTCGGCGCGCCCGGCGAGATGCTCTTCGATGAGACGCTGGCGCGGGGCAAGCTGGAACCACTGGTTAAGATGACTCTCCGGGGCAAGCAGGATTTGGCCTGACCACTCGGCCAGCGGGCCACGGAACCAGGCCCCAAGCGGAATCCCGAACCCTTGCTTACCACGTGCCTGGACGCGTGGCGGCAACTCCGCGGCAAACGCCTGACGCAGCAAATATTTGCCCGTGCGCCCGCGGATTTTCATCGTCTCCGGCAAACGCGCCGCCCAGGATGCCAACTCGTGGTCAAGGAAGGGGGAGCGGCCTTCGAGCGAGTTTGCCATCGTCATGCGGTCGGCTTTGACCAGCAAATCGCCCGGCAAATAGGCGTGATTATCAGCGTAGAGCGTGCGATCCATAAAGGATTGGGCGCGGGTGTTTTCAAATTTCTCTATCAGAAAGGCTTCCGCGGCACGCGGCGCAAATTGGGCGGCGAATTCGGGCTTCCACAGGCGTGCTGCCCAAGCGGGCGAGAAGTACGATCCCCAGCGCAGGATGCTGGCGCGCGGGTCAATGGCGGCGAGTTGCTCGAGGCGTTTGATGCCATCGAGCAGGCTGCCCCCCACCGGGGCATTGGCTTTATTGGGCAGCAGACGCGCCAAGGCAGGAATCAGCTTTTTGGTCAGAATCCGCGGCGAGCGGGCATAGCGATTCCCCCACGGGTCAAGCCAGTAACGCCAATATCCGGCAAAAGCCTCATCGCCGCCATCCCCATTCAGGGCTACGGTGACGTATTCCCGCGTCAGTTTTGACAGATGATACAGCGGGATCGCCGAAGGGTCGGCAAAAGGCTCACCAAAGTGGCGCGTGAGCGTGGCGAGTGTCTCTGGGATGTCGCCGAAGGTGAGGGTGAACTCGTGGTGATCGGTGGCATAGCGCTCGGCCACGGCGCGGGCATAGGGTAACTCGGAGAAGGCGCTCTCTTCAAAGCCTACCGAGAAAGTCTTGACCGGCTGCGCGCTGGCCTGCGCCATCAACGCCACAATCACACTCGAATCGATGCCGCCGCTGAGATGCGCGCCGAGGGGCACATCACTGATCATGCGCATCTCGACTGCGGCTCGCAAACGCTGGCGCAGTTCGTCAATCAGTTCGTCTTCGGGGGCGGTGAGTTTGGGTTCGTATTCTAGCTGCCAATAACTTTCAACCTTCAACTTCCCACGTTCCACCGTTAGCATATGCGCTGCGGGTAGCTTGAAAATATTCTCATACGGCGTCAACGGTTCGGGAATATATTGCAGGCCGAGGAAGAGATCAATGGCAGGCAGGTGAATGTTCGGGCGTTGCGGTAGGGCGGTCAGCAGGCTGGTCAGTTCGGAACTAAAATACAGGCTGCCGTTTTGCTGCGTGTAATAGAGGGGCTTTTGCCCCATGCGGTCGCGGGCGACGAGCAAACGCTGGCGATTTTTATCCCAAATGGCAAAGGCAAACTGGCCGCGCAAATGCTGCACGCAGTCGTCGCCGTACTCTTCATAGAGATGGATAATGCACTCGGTATCGGATTGCGTGCGGAAACGATGGCCGCGTTTGCGCAGGTCGGCGCGTAAGGCGTGGAAGTTGAATATCTCGCCGTTGAAGACAATCCAGGCCGATTCGTCTTCGTTGGGGATAGGCTGATCGCCGGTACTCAGGTCAATAATCGCCAGACGGCGCATCGCCAAACCTACGCCGGGCGCGTAGAAAAAGCCGTCGCCGTCCGGCCCGCGGTGAAAGATGGCCGCGTTCATGGCCGCGAGGGCTGCCCGGTCTACGGGCTGGTTATCGGGGTGGATGATTCCGCAAATGCCGCACATGGTGAGGCGGAAGACAGGGGACGG
>CALCSH010000174.1 GCA_937893815.1 uncultured Anaerolineae bacterium
GCTGAATTCGATCATAAAGTCCACATCAATCGCTGGTTGGAAGAAACTGGCTACCTCAGCACCAAACCCGGAGCGCATGGCTCACTCGAAAACGTTGATTGGACCCAAACGCAAGCCTATGCTGTTGGGCTGAACAGCCTGTACCTCAACCTGAAAGGTCGTGAAGGTCAGGGCAGTGTGCCCACCGCACAAATCGGCGACCTGCTCGAAAAGCTGCAAGGCGACTTGCTGGCCTGGAAAACCCCTGAAGGCAAGGCCATCTTCAATCGCGTACAGCGCAGCAGCGAGATCCATAGCGGGCCTTATGCTGAATTGGCTCCTGATCTGATTTTGGGTTTTAACCGCGGCTTTCGCGCCTCCGCTGAGACCGGTCTGGGTAAATGGAAATCTGCCAGCCTCGAAGAAAATCACGATCACTGGCGCGCTGACCATTGCATCGATTCCGAACTCGTCCCCGGCGTAATTTTCTCCAATCAGAGCTTTAAGGGCGTCTCTAAGCCTTCTTACCGCGATTTTCCGCAGATCGCCATCGGTATGACGCCCAAAGCCAACGCATCCCCGCCGCGCACAAACCTCAACACCGAAGAACAATCCGATCTTGAAGAGCGGCTCAAGGGGTTAGGCTATTTATAATTTTTAACGCAAGGGCGCAAAATGGCAAAGACGCCAAGTATCTTTTTTGTTTCTCCTTGCATCCTTGCGCCTTTGCGTTATATATTTGTGATGAATATCTTCAAACTCTCCAAACCCAACCTGTGGACGCTCTTCCTGATGGCCGCCTTTCCCACGCATGTGTGGACAATTTTGCTGGCCTTTCAGGATTTTTCCTGGATGGCTGAACGTAATAATAGCTGGGATGCCATTGGTGTGGGGGCTTATGGCCTGCTGGCCGCTTTTGTGGAAAGCGTGTTTGTCTTCGCGATTGCGCTGCTGCTGAGCTTGTTGCTGCCGCGTGTCTGGGATGAGAAGAAACGCCTCGTCACACTCACCGGTCTGATTTTTGCGATTGCCATCGCCGAAATTCTCAATCAACTCTATTTCCTGATGAGATGGGAAATGCCAGCGGGAGTCTTTACGTTGATTATCCACAGCAGTCACCCGCTTTGGTATCTCTATGGTCTGCCGTTGTTTGTCAGCATTCTTGGCACTGGGTTGCTATTTTATTTTTCCGTTGTTTCCGCGAAATTCGTAGATGGCGTTCTTAATAGTATTGAACGCCTCTCCCTGCTGACCACGCTTTACTTGTTGCTGGATTTCGTTGGATTGATAATCGTTATCATCCGCAACGTGTAATATCCATGTCATCTTCCCTCTCTCGTCGCGATTTCCTAAAACTGGCTGGGTTGCTCTCCATGAGCTATGCTATGCCCAAGTCATTGCATTCCAGCCTCCCCGGAGCGGAATCAACGCCGAATATCTTGTTGATCCTCTTCGACGCCTGGTCAGCGGCCAATCTTTCACTGTACGGTTATCCCCGCCGCACTACACCCAACCTGGAACGGCTGGCTGAAAAAGCCATCGTTTATCATAATCACCATGCTGGAGGGCACTTCACCACCCCGGGGACGGCTTCTCTGCTTACGGGTACAACCCCCTGGACCCATCAGGCTTTCAACTTCAACGGCAACGTCACCGAGCGGCTTCTTGAGCGCAATCTTTTCCGTACCTTCGAGGCTTATCATCGCCTTGCCTATACTCATAATCCACTTGCCAACACGCTGTTGCGTCAATTTATGGCTGATATTAATGACTTCACATCCTGGGAGCAGCTCTATCTCGAAAATGACCCGCTGATAAATTCGCTCTTTCAGAAGGATTATGATGTGGCGGCCATCGGCTGGAACCGGGCGTTGAAACGCCTCGATGAGGGATATGCTTACTCCCTGTATGTTTCCCAGTTCTATGAGACCTATAAACGAAAGCGTGTTGAAAAATTGCTGCCATCCTACCCACGGGGTGTGCCTAACTACGACGGGTTGGCTTTCTTCACCCTCGAAGAAGCTATCGACTGGGTTTCCAGCGTGATCGGAGTTGCGCCGCAGCCTTTCTTGGGCTACTTTCATTTTTTGCCGCCTCACGACCCCTATCACACGCATATTGACCATTACGATGCCTTCAATTCCGATGGGTATCACCCCGCTTCAAAAAGCGCACATCCGTTGCGCGGTGAGTACTCCGATGCCACCATTCACCAGCAGCGCCGCTGGTACGATGAATTCATCTTGCATGTTGATGATCAGTTTGCCAAACTTTATGCTTACCTCGAAGAAAACGGAAAGTTGGAGAATACCTGGCTTATCCTGACATCAGATCATGGCGAAATGTTTGAACGTGGCATTCTGGCGCACAACCAGCCGGTATATCACCGACCAATTATCAATGTGCCGCTGATGATTTTTCCACCAGGGCAAAGCCAGCGTGTAGATATTTTCGAAGCAACCAGCGCCATTGATCTGTTGCCGACACTGGCGCATATCGCCGAACAACCGCGCCCCGATTGGAGCGAAGGCCGGGTCATGTCGCCTTTTGCCACAGGAAATCTCGAAACGCGTGACCTGACGACAATCCATGTTCAGGAACGCCAAAGCAACGGCGCTGTGAGTGCAGCTACCGCTATGTTGATTCGGGATACGTACAAGCTTATGTGGTATTTTGGCTATGAACAACTTGAGACTGGCGAATTCATCGAACTTTACGACACCGCTAGCGACCCTGAAGAAATTCATAATCTCTACCCCCAGGAAAAAGCCCGCGCCGATGAAATTCTCACCGTGCTGCAGGCTAAATTGGATGCGTTGAACGCCGAATTAGTCGGTTAATTTGCTTCCATGAGGAAACCAGGAAGAAAACTCCTGGCTTCCTGGTTTTTAAAGTCAGGGAATCGATACGGGAAGCATCACGCGCCTACGACGTAGCTCGAAGAAGATCGCTGCGAAGTAGACCAGATAGCCCGCCACTTCGCTGAGCGAGGGGTTGCCGTTATAACCCAACAGCGATTTCAGAATAACGCCGAGGGGGCCGTTCTCATCCACAATAGAGTTCACATCCCAGAGATGCTCTACAACCGCCGGAATCCAACCGACCTCGTTGAACTCATGAATACCGTGGGCCACCAACCCGGCGGCGAATATAATCAGCAAGATGCTGGTTACCTGGAAAAATTTCCGCAAATTCAGGCGGGATGTGCTGGCATATAGTGACCAACCCAACAATGCCGCGACCACCAATCCCAGAGCCGCACCGAGCAAGGTTTGGGCCGAGGTAGATGTGATGGCGGCGGCGGTCAGAAAGAGAGCCAGTTCAATTCCTTCCCGAACCACAGCAAAAAATGATAGCGCAAACAAAGCCCGGGCACTGCTCGTTTGTGTGGCCCGGCGGACATCGCTTTCCAATTCGTTTTGCAATGTCCGCGACTGACGCTGCATCCAGAAGATCATCCAGGTTAGCACGGCGGCCGCGGCAAACATGGTGACTCCTTCAAATATTTTTTCGGCAGCGCCTTCAAATGACGTGCCCAGTAGATTCAAAAGCAAAGCACTTAGAACACTTACCACCACCGCACTGGCAACGCCCATCCACACGGTTGTAGTGAATTCGGTGCGCTTAATTTTTTGAAGGATGCCTACTACAATACCAATAAGCAGGGCGGCTTCCAGGCCTTCACGTAATGCTAATAAAAAACTAGGGAACATAAACGAACTCCTCGCAATAATGTGTTGACTATTCTACGGTCGTTTGCGCTTTCGACGTTTATTGGCACCGCGGTACGAAGGCGCGGTGATGGCGCAAATCGTACATAGGCGGGTATCTCTCATGCGGCTGAGCAAACGAGGGTCCATTTCGTCTTTGAGTTCGGGCGTCGTGATGACGGTTGGCATTTCGGCATAATATCGATAATTGAACAACTGGTACAGTTTTTCCCGCGCCCAGGGAGTCATATTCTGTGTACCCAAATCGTCCAGAATCAGCAAAGGTGCTTTACGAACTTCCTCAAAGCGCTGATCCAAGCTGACGGTGCTGCGCGGGCCAAAGGTAGCCCGAAGATGATCCATCAGATCGGGTACTACCACAAATTTGGGTGTCAGTTTGCCTTGTTCGCCCTGATAATTGGCAATCGCTGCTGCCAGATGCGTTTTACCGCAGCCATAAGGGCCTGTGAGCACCAACCATCCATCGGGGTAATCCGCAAAATCACGCGCTTCCTCCAATGCTTTTTGTAAACTTTGTGTTTCCGTCGCCTGTAAATTTTCATTGATGCGCAATTCAAACGTAGCGAACGTGAAATTGTGCAAATTTTCCAAAGGACCGGGTGTTTCGTGGGCCGGGCGACGGAAATCGGGTGCGGTGATGCGCACCGTGTTCACATACTCGGTATCGCTCAAACGCGAGAGAATACGCGGCTCAATATCTACCGCGATCAGATTGGTGGTGATGACCATTGGCAGCTTATTGATATAACGATAGTTCATTATCTGGAAAAGCTTCTCTTGCGCCCAATCTGTCGCATTCTGGGTGCCGAAATCATCCATAATCAGCAGCGGAACATTGCGGATTTCATCGAAACGTTGTTCAAAAGTGGCTTCGGGGTCATCGTATGAAAAGCGCAGCATATCCAATAAATCGGGGACAGTCAGAAACAAAGTAGGAATGCCCAAATCGACGACAAAGTTGGCGATAGCCGCGGCCAGGTGCGTTTTACCACAGCCATAATTTCCCTGAAGTACCAGCCAGCCATTCATCGAGCGCGCAAAAAATTGCGCCGATTTAAAGGCCGCCTCGACCGATAATGCTTCACCTGGATTCAGGCCAGAGCGACCGTGCGACTTGAAATTCTCAAACGTCAGGTGCGATAGCTCTTTGAGATTGCTCATGGCAAAGAGACGCTGATGGGCGCGTCGATTAATTCGTGTATGGCGGCATTCACAAATGCGCAGTTTGCCAAATTCGGGATGCCCTACGGGGAAATCCTGGCGTAAATAGCCTACGCCGCCGCAAATCGGGCAATCGGGGTCGCCCGGCAAGTCATTTGGAATATATTCCGCCTGCGGTTCAGTCATTTTCCCAGTTGGAATATTCCTGGCGGCTTTCTTCAATGTCTCGTCGATCGTTTCGGACATCATAACCTCTCTCTTGCCAGCGGCGCAAAATTGCTTCAATATAGCGCCAGTTGCGCACATTTTTCTCTACGGCAATTCGTATGGCTTCTTCTACCCATTCTTGGGGATACTCGTCTTCGGCGTCTTTCAGGCTTTCGGCCAGCATGGGTGTCAAGACGCCAATATTTTTTTCGAATAACTGGTATATATTGGGGCGTTCGGCGGTCAGCACTGGTTCGGCGCGATACGATTTTTGGGGATGCCAATCCCCGCGACGGATGGCTGCGACCGCGGCGCGCCCTTTAGGGGTGTTGATGAAGATAAGCTGCTCCCCCTCGGGGGAATTCACACCGAGGAGTGTGCCGCGGTCAACCGCGCGGGACAGAGATTCGCTCAGGGTGGATTTGATCTCTTCGGGCGTGGCAGCCAGCCCTGAGGTAAAACGTTCATCCGCAAAAAAGTCGGCCTCCCGCAAATACGGAAAATCTCCCTGCGCATGTTCGATCTTCCACAGGGTATACAGCGTCACCTTCAACTCACCCAGATGATCGATCTGCGGCAGCAATTCGCCGAAAAAAACATCGGGCAGGCGCGAATAGGTGATTGAACCAGCGGAGAAACCCTTAAAAGCCACAGCTACAACTCGTTGAGATCATGCAAATGGGTGACGGCGTTCTCGAATTTCGCCAAATTCTTGCGGAAGATGAGTTGCACGCTGCCTGTGGGGCCATTACGGTGTTTCGAGATGATAATTTCGGCCACGTTCTTCATATCGGTATCTTCTTCGTATACTTCGGGGCGATAGATGAACATGACAATGTCGGCGTCTTGCTCCAGCGAGCCGGATTCGCGTAAATCCGAAAGTACGGGTTTTTTGTCGCTGCGTTGTTCCACAGCACGCGAGAGTTGCGCTGCGGCCAGCACCGGCACGCCCAGTTCACGGGCCATCATTTTTAATTGCCGCGAAATAAATGAAACTTCTTGCACGCGATTTTCGGAGCGGTTTTCGCTTGACATGAGTTGCAAATAATCGATGATAACCAGGTCGAGGCGATGTTCGAGGTGCAGGCGGCGGCATTTGGTGCGCAACTGCATGGGGGTGATGCCGGGTGTATCGTCGAGGAAAATTTTGGTGCCGCTGAGGACTTCGATAGCATGTGTAAGCATACTCCACTCGTCTTTTTCGAGTTTACCGGTGCGTAGACGCTGCGAGTCGATGGCGGTTTCTTGCGCCAGAAGGCGCTGCACAAGCTGGTCGTTGCCCATTTCAAGTGAGAAGATGGCAACGTGTTTTTTGTGAGTCAGGGCGGCGTTTTTCGCAATCGAAAGGGCGAAACCGGTTTTACCCATACCCGGCCTGCCAGCCACAATCAGTAGATCGGAGGGTTGCAAGCCGTTGAGTAGATGATCGAGGTCGATGAAACCGGTCGGCACGCCGCTGATGTCCTCGTCTTTAGCGGCCAATTCGCCAATATGATCGTAGAACTCGCTGAGCACCTGCTTGATGGGTGCCAGGTCACGCGTCAGGCGGCGTTCACTGACGCCAAAAACGGCCTTCTCGGCATCGTCCATTACGGCATCCAGGCCGGTGCCTTCTTCGTAGGCCAGCGTGGCGATTTTATTGGCGGCTTCCAACATACGGCGGCGTACAGCCGTTTCTTCGATGATATGGCCATAAGCGGTGGCATGAAGCGAGGAGGGCACACTATTGATCAGAGTGGTGATAAAGGCGGCTCCGCCAATTTCGGCCAACTGCCCCTGCTGATCTAAATCTTCGATGACCGTCAGTGAATCGATGGGGGTGCGATTCTGCTGCAAGCGCGAGAATGATTCCCAAATCCAGCGGTGACGATGGATGTAAAAATCATCGGGCTGCAAAAATTCAGCCACGTCGAAATAAGCATCGGGATTGATTAAGATCGAACCGATAACGGCTTCTTCGGCTTCTCGACTCTGGGGTACAACTTTCAGGGTAGAGCCTGATTCGGGTTCATAAGTTGGCTGAATGCTCATAAGAATTGAGGAGAGTTTCGAAAAAAGGGGGGTGCGTAGGGGTAAATGCCCACGCACCCCTCTTTTACCATTGCATCGTAGCGAGAGGTTGGATACCTAATTCTGATCGTCTTCGTCTTCAGAATCATCAAGGTCTAACTGCTCGAGAAAATCTTCGAAAATGGAGAGACGTTCGCTCTCATCGCTTTCATCTAAATCATCCACAGCGATGCTGTCCGCAGCATCAAGGGGAACTTCATCCTCTTCAGGAACAATACCGGCACTTTCCATGACTTCACTGGAGACGTATATAGGTACACGTCTGCGAGCGGCTAAATTCATGGCATCGGAGGGCCGGGCATCGATATTCAGTGTTTTGCCGTCAAGATTGAGGACAATATTGCCGTAGAAGGTTTCATCACGCAAGGCAACCACCTCTACATGCGAAATAGTAGCGTTCAACTCTTCGACTATCTTCATCATCAGGTCGTAGGTTAAGGGGCGAGCGGCCGCCACATCTTGCAGGGCCATCGTTAGGTGCTCCGCTTCATAGATGCCAATCCAGATGGCCAGATACCGTTCCGCATCTATTTCCCGTAAGATCACTATGCGTTGCTGATTAAGCAAGCTGACGCGGATACTATCGATAATGACTTCAATCATTTCAGGCATGGTACAGTCCAGTCAAAACAGTTTAACAGGGATTCTTCCTGCGAAAGCGCAGGCCTGAGCATTTACTTGATTTGCTGAAATTATTCTATCATGCCGCGGGGGGGGATGCAACAGAGCCGCGGCAGCGAACCATGCGTCCAGATCAAATCACACTCAACAGGGTTTGCCGCCGCTCCACGTTTTCACCCACCTTAACACGCACACGTGAGACTACGCCCGCCCGAGGCGCTTTGAGTTCATTTTGCATTTTCATGGATTCAAGAATCAGCAGTACATCCCCTTCGCCGATTTTCTGCCCATCTTCGACCGGAATATCAATTACCAAACCTGGCATAGGCGCTTTGAGATAAAACTCGCCGCTTTGAACTGGCCCGCTGCCAAATGCCGAGCGCAGGCGGTGCTCGCGCTCATCGACCACGGCAGCCGTATACAGCGCGCCGTTTACCAATACTTCCAGGTCGCTATCGCTTTCATAAACGTAGGCCTCATAGGATTTACCATCCACCAGCAGCGAGAAAACCGGTTGCCCACTGACCGACTCGAAATCCACCACATAGCACACGCCATTGACCACCACTCGGTGGTCATCCAGAATATCAACGAGATATTCATGCTCATTAATCGTCGTTATATATTTCATCCACAGGCCTCTTTAGCGGTGCAGGCGTTCCCAGCGCCCTAACCATTTCCAGTTGCTGGTATCGCGTTCATTGCGCTGAATGACATGCGTTGAACGTTCGGTATTTTCATGTGCGACTAGCGTCGCGAAAATCGCCGCAATTTCAGGGATTGGCTTGCGCGCCTGCCCGGATGTTTCCATATCGAAACGCTTCTCCACAAACTGCGTATCAAATTGACCGGCCATAAAGCGGTGCGAATCCATTAGTTTTTGATGGAACGGAATATTGGTGCGCACGCCAACAATTTTATATTCTTCGAGGGCGCGGCGCATGCGCAAGATGGCTTCGGCGCGTGTCTGACCGAATACAATCAACTTGGAAATCAGCGAATCATAATATGGCGAGATTTCAAAACCGGGGAAGACGCCGGTATCCACGCGTACGCCCGGGCCGGTGGGTAGTATTAAGTGCGTAATGCGCCCGGTAGAGGGCATAAAATTGTTATAGGGGTCTTCGGCGTTCACGCGGCATTCAATGGCCCAGCCATTCATTTGCACGTCTTCTTGTGTAATGCTCAGCGTGCGTCCGCGGGCAATGCGAATCTGCTCTTTGACAATATCCACTCCGGTGACGGCTTCGGTGATGGGGTGCTCGACCTGCAAGCGCGTATTCATCTCCAGAAAAAAGAAATTCTTGTCGCGATCCACCAAAAACTCAATTGTCCCGGCATTGACATAGCTCACCGATTGCGCCGCCCGCACCGCCACCTGTCCGATACGCTGGCGCAGTTCTTCATCATCGCCGATAAATGGTGAAGGCGCTTCTTCAAGCAATTTTTGATGGCGGCGTTGCAGCGAGCATTCGCGTTCGCCGAGGTGAATTACATTACCATGCTCATCGGCAAGGATTTGAATTTCGATGTGGCGCGCTCCCTCGACGAGTTTTTCTAAATAGACATTGCCATCTCCGAAGGCGGATTCGGCCTCCCTGCGGGCGGATTGTAATAATAAGGGCATTTCCTGCAGGTTGTGAACTTCGCGCATGCCCTTACCGCCACCCCCGGCGGTGGCTTTCACCAACAGAGGAAATCCAATCTCCGGGGCTATTTTCAGCAGTTCATCATTACTGAGTCCGCCTTCTCCTTCGGTACCAGGCACCACCGGGACGCCAGCTGCCGCCACTGTAGCGCGCGCCACGCCTTTGTCACCCATGGCGGCAATCGCCGAAGGTTTGGGGCCAATAAAGGCCAGGCCTTCATCCAATACCGCTTGAGCGAAATCGGCGCGCTCCCCCAAAAAACCGTATCCGGGATGGATGGCCCCGGCGCCGCTTTTCTTGGCAATTTCGATTATTTTGTCGCTGCGCAGATAGGATTCGCGCGAGGGCGCTGGCCCCAGCAAATAGGCCTCATCGGCCAGACGCACATGTAATGCCTGGCGGTCGGCTTCCGAATAAACTGCCACAGTTTCCATACCTAGCTCGCGGCAGGCCCGCAAAATGCGCACCGCAATTTCGCCGCGGTTGGCGATGAGTACTTTATTGAACATGAAACCTCCGGTGGAAAGTGATCAGAGTTTTGATCATCACCTGACCTTGTTTAACTTTCCTTCAAAAAATCAAGCACACGTTTGTTGAATAGAGTTGGAATATCCTGAGGCAGCATATGCCCAACGCCCGATGCCAGCCATAACTCGGCATCATCGATATTCTCGGCAATGTCGATGGCGTGCTGCGGTGTAGCGTGCTCATCAGCCTCGCCCTGGATGATCAGCGCCGGGCAATCGATCTTTGCCAGTAATGGGCGCATATCCCAATTCAGCGCCGCGGGAGTGTGCCAGCCATTGAACCAGTTCCAGAAAACCACCTCGTATTTTTCACCGTGTGCAAGCTGCATTCCCTTGCGGAAGCGGGCATCGCGCTCGAAATTGTGTTTGATGCCCTGAATACCTGGCTCCATCGTGGCTTGTTCCAAATAAATATGCGCCGCCACAGTGACAAGCGCTGTCACGCGATCTGGATTTTGTGCCGCGTAGTACAGGGCTATCGTTCCGCCGTCGCTATGGCCGATCAGCACCGCACGATGCACACCATACGTTTCAAGCAGTGCATTCAAATCAGCCAGATCATCAGCAAATGCTGGCGCATCGAGTTGCGGGCGGGAGTCGGAGCTGCCACAACCCCAGCGATCGTAGACAATCACCCGGTATCCGGCGGCGGAGAGTGCAGCGACTTGCCCCCGCCAGGCACGCGTAGAACCCAGGCCATGGTGCAGCAAGACTACCGCAGGGGCTTTCTCCGAGCCGTGGCTTTCAACGTGGAGTTGGTGGTTGTTAATCAGCATATAGACACCCTTAGGACGGTCTGATGCCCCTACAGCGGAATACAGCCGTGTTTCTTGGGCGGGTTGGTATCGCGCTTATTGGTGAGCATTTCCAGAGCGTTAATCAGGCGCGGGCGCGAGTCGCTTGGCTCAATCACATCGTCAATATAGCCGCGCGATGCCGCCACATAGGGGTTGGCGAATTTTTCGCGATAATCGGCGACCAGCTCCGCTTTGCGGGCAACTGGGTCTTCAGCTTCGGCGAGTTCCTTGCGGAAGATAATCTCAACAGCGCCATCCGGCCCCATCACCGCCAGCTCTGCGTTGGGCCAGGCCAGGTTTACATCGCCGCGGATATGTTTGCTGCTCATTACGTCGTATGCGCCGCCGTAAGCCTTGCGCGTAATCAGCGTCAGTTTGGGGACAGTAGCCTCACAATAGGCATAGAGCAGCTTGGCTCCAGATCGAATGATTCCACTGTGCTCCTGATCGGTGCCGGGCAAGAATCCGGGCACATCCACCAGGGTCAGGATCGGGATATTAAAGGCATCGCAGAAGCGCACAAAGCGCGCTGCTTTTTCCGAAGAATCGATATCCAGCACACCTGCTAAATGAGCGGGCTGATTGGCGATAATACCAATGCTATGCCCGCCCAGACGCGCAAAGCCGACGACAATATTGGGGGCGTAGGCCGGTTGGGTTTCGAAGAATTTTCCATCATCGACAATCAGGTTAATGACTTCTTTGATGTCGTAGGGTTTGCTGGGGTCATCGGGGATGATCTCGTCGAGTTTTTCTTCGCGGCGCAGGGGATCATCTTGCGATGGGATAAAGGGCGCATCTTCCATGTTGTTTTGCGGCAAATAACTGAGCAGTTCACGCACCAAAAAGAGCGCGTCGGCCTCGCTATCGGCGGCCAGATGACACACACCGGATGTTTCGGCATGCACATCGGCGCCGCCCAACTCTTCGAAGGTGACTTCTTCATGGGTCACGGTCTTGACCACGTTGGGGCCGGTGATGAACATATACGAAGAGCCGCGAACCATGAAGATGAAATCGGTCAACGCGGGCGAGTAGACGGCGCCACCCGCGCACGGCCCCATAATGACGCTGATCTGTGGGACGACGCCCGAGGCGAGTGTGTTGCGCAAGAATATGTCGGCATAACCGCCCAGCGACACAACACCCTCTTGAATGCGCGCCCCACCGGAGTCGTTCAAACCGATCACCGGCGCGCCACTCTTCATCGCCATATCCATAATCTTGACGATTTTCTCGGCGTGAACTTCGCCTAAACTGCCGCCAAAGACAGTGAAATCTTGTGCAAAGATATAGACCAGGCGGCCGTTGGCGGTTCCCCAACCTGTAACCACGCTGTCACTGAGAATTTGATTTTGATCCAGGCCAAAATCGTGGGTACGGTGCATGACAAAGGCATCAACTTCACGAAAAGAACCTTTATCGAGAAAAAGGTCAATGCGCTCGCGCGCTGTGAGACGTCCCTTTTTGTGCTGCTGATCGATGCGCTTGTCGCCGCCGCCCAGGCGCGCCTGAGCTTTGAGTTCACGCAAACGTTGAATTTTTGGATTATCTGACATGCAGTGCTCCCAACGAATGAAATCATTTCTGTATATTATGAGGAAACCAGGAACGCAGGAAATATTTCTCTAGGACTTACGCAACTCGATAAAAAACACCCCTATTTTCGGGCATTCTCTTGTAC
>CALCSH010000175.1 GCA_937893815.1 uncultured Anaerolineae bacterium
GTGCGGATGCCAACGCCGACAATATTCACCATAGTAAATTCTGAAAGCTGTTTTCCCAGTGATTTTGAACGCGAGTCGGGATAGGTCCAATATCGATTCCAAGTGAAATTGCTCATAATAGCAACGGTAAAAGAGCAAACGCTGGCCAGAACTGGATGGATAGTGGTGTAGCCAGTAAGCAAGTTAAAGACGCCAAAATCAACTACCGCGCCAATCGTTCCGACAACGGCGAATTTTAAGAAACGAGTCCGCTCGGCATGGTTTGAAAGTGTTTTGGTAAAGATCATGCCTGTGTTAATTTTTCTCTGAAATAAGGAATGGTTTTTCGGATACCTTCTTCCAGGCTGATGGTTGGTTCCCAACCCAAAACTTCCTTTGCGCGGGCAATATCCGGACGACGCCGTTGAGGGTCTCCCGCGCCGCGTTTTTCGGGTTCGAAGATCAATTTTTTGTTGCCAATCATGGCATTGATCGTTTGGGCAAACTCCAGAATGGTGGTTTCAACCGGGTTGCCAATATTCACAGGCCGATGCTCGTCGGAAAGCAGCAAACGATAGATGCCTTCAATCAAATCATCCACATAGCAGAAACTGCGCGTTTGCTGGCCATCTCCATAGATCGTCAGTGGGGTGCCTTCCAAGGCCTGCTTGATAAAATTCGGCACTGCGCGTCCGTCATTGATATGCATGCGCGGGCCGTAGGTATTAAAAATGCGTACCACGCGCGTATCCAGCCCGTGAAAACGATGGTAGGCCAATGTCAGAGCTTCAGCAAAACGTTTGGCTTCATCGTAAACCGAACGCTCACCGTTGGGGTCTACATGGCCCCAGTAGCTTTCATCTTGCGGATGTACCAGCGGATCACCGTAAATTTCACTGGTGGATGCCAGCAAAAATCGTGCCCCATGAGCCATCGCCACGCCCAATGTATTGTGAGTGCCCAATGCGCCCGCCTTCATGGTCTGAATGGGCAAATTAACATAGCCGTAGGGGGAATTCGGATTAGGGCTGGCCGGAGATGCAAAATGCATGACAGCATCGAGTTTACCGGGCACAAAAATAAAATTCGAAACATCGTGCCGAATAAAAGCATAGCGTTCGTGGCCGGCCAGATGCGCCAGGTTTTGAGGGTTGCCGGTAATGAAGTTATCCATCCCAACCACTTCATGGCCCTCGGCCAATAATCGATCGCTAAGGTGTGAGCCGAGGAATCCCGCGGCTCCTGTTATAAGTACTCGCATAAATTAACCTTCCAGTATATTAAAATTTGCTCTGCAGAGGCGCAAACCTGAGCAGTTCCAAAGCTATCGCCAGTCAACGCGGTTGATCCGTCCATCGCCAGTAATTTGCCAGGCTTCCCCACTGATGCTATCCACCAGCCAAATATTGCCCTGATATAAAACCGCCAATACGTGTCCGCTGCCGCCCTCAACGATTTGGGGAGACCAAACCCCCCAGTCGCGTTGGGGGTTAATACCTTGCGCTTCTTCGGGGGGGAATAACAACCGCCGGTTTGAGCCGTCGCGATCCATCACCATCAGGCGGTAGCGGCTTGTATCACTTTGTTCCGGGAAAATTGCTTGCAGGTACGCTACCTGATAGGCATTCTCGCCGCTGGCTTGCGGCTGGAGCGGAGATGGTAACGGATAGGCAAACATACCCACCTGCGAAACCAAATCCAAAGCCCGACCTTCGCCGACGGGAATGGCTGTCAGGTTAAAGTTTTGCGCTTCTTCGGGGGAGGCAGCGCCCGGCGGGGGTGCATGCCGCACAGTGAACAGCAACGTGCCATCCGGCCCCCAAACCAACCCCGGAACCCAGGCCCAATCGCCGAGAGTCTTCAGAGGGATAATATCCAACTTGGAGGTGAAACTGCCCGCTTCGAGGTCAACCAGACCAACCTGATCGGGGCTGGCATAGGCTACGACGTTGGCACCCGGCCCATAGGTAAAACTTGTCCCCCACCACCCATAAACGCCGCCTGAATTTGTCTCCACCAGCGTTGTCGGACTGGGGTCCACCCAGCCACTCTCGCTGAAATTCACCAGCAATAAATCATTATTCGCCTGCCAACCGGGCGCCGCCTGACGCGGTTCAACGGTGGAAAAAGCCGCCCACGACAAGGAGCCGGGTTGCCAATCGGCAAAGTGAATCACATTCGCAATCTGCAAATCGATTTCTTTTTCCGGATCGGTCACGTTGACCGCCCAAAGTGTGTTGATAGTATCTACGTCCTGATTGTCCGCATCAACGTGACGGGTAAACAAAAGCCAATTGCCATCACCAGAGAGTGTGAAGACGCGTCCATCCAAATCGCCGGTTGAAACCACTGCCGAGCGATTAGCCGTTGTGCCGGTCATCATCCACGCGTTGCCATCCGAGAGATAAGCCAATCGTCCGGAAATCGTGCGTGGCGTAAACGATGTTTGCACGCCCACAAGCATGATTTGGGGAACGGCTTCTTTCAAAATGGTCGTTTTGATTTCAGTTTTGCCGATCTCGATCCCATCCTCATACACAATACGGTAAGTGATTTCCTTGATGCCATTTTCGCCCAACTGCAACGGCTGTTGATCACCTTCTGGCAAGAATTCGCTGGGCTGCATCTGCTGTTCAAAGGGCAGGACAACTTGCTCAACCTCGAATTCTTCGTAGATGCGCTTGACGGTGATCTGAATACCTTCGGTGAGGGGGATATGCAGTTCTGGCTCGATTCGATCCAGCGCGCCGAGAGTAATTCCGGTGATTTCAAGAACATCCTGAACGGTGCCGGAAGAGGGCGCCTGTACTTCGAGCGCTTGTCCATCGACGAGGAAGTGCGCCTGAATAGTGGCCTCGGCCGTGGGAGTGATTCCACATGCCCCAAGCAGCAGCACCGACCCCAGAACAAAAAGAATAGAATGGTATAATCTCATCTTAACCTTTGCCCGATCCAACCAGAATAAGCGGAATAGTTTCTGTAAAGGCTTTCGCCCCAACAATGAGCACTTTATCGGCCAATAACCCAGAATTATAGCATGAGCGATCCCATCCAACCTACCCCAGAATCCGAACTTAGTTTGAAAGCCCGTATCGAAGCCTTGCTCTTCGTTGCTCCCGATGCTATCAGCAGCGGTCAAATTGCGCGCGTGCTCGAAGAAACTCAACGATCCGTTGATTCTGCGCTGGACGAGCTTGAAAGTGAATATGCCGGGCGCGGTTTGCGAATTCAGCGCCATGATAGTCGAGTGCGCCTGACCACCGCCCCACAAGCGGCACCCCTGATTGAGCATTTTCTAGGGCTGGAGGCCAGCGTCCCGCTCACTCGCGCATCCCTCGAAGCCCTGGCCATTGTGGCCTACCAGCAACCTGTAACCCGCCCGCACGTGAACGCCATCCGGGGTGTGAACAGTGACAGCGTGATGAAAAGTTTGCTTTCAAAAGGTATTATTCAGGAAACAGGTCGTGCCGAAGGCCCGGGGCGCCCGATTTTGTACAGTACGACACCCGAGTTTTTAGGGCATTTTGGTTTGTTGTCCATAGAAGAACTTCCCCCACTAAATATTGATGATATTTTTCAACAAGACCCCGATAATGACACAACTATTCTCAAAGAATGAACTTTTTCGCGCGGCTGCTTGTTTGCAATACGAACGAGTGAGAAAGTATTTTTTCGGACCACCTAGGGCAGCATTTTGATGATTCGCTATCTTTACAAACAAACCCTGCTGAGTATTCTCAAATTATTGATCTTTGTCAGCATCATGTTTTTTTTCATCCAAATCATGATGCCGGGCGATTTTGTTGATCAATTTTCCATCTCTTGTAATGCTGCTTGCCGAGAAAATTTGCGCATTCAGCTAGGTCTCGATTTGCCGATTTGGCAGCGTTATTTTCAGTGGCTGGGCCAACTTGCTTCGCTCAACTTGGGAGAGTCCCTGAATGGTCAGCCGATTGTCGATATTCTAAAACAAGTCATTCCGGCCACATTGCTGGTTTTCTTCATTGGTACCATTTTTTCTTTCATGCTCGGGCTTTGGCTGGGGAAAGTCACCGCCTGGCGCGGCTCTGCCTGGTTATCTCGCTCGACTACTCTTTTGGGCTTGACGTTGAATACATCGTTTCCTCCGTGGCTAACCTGGCTCTTCACGTATATATTTGTTAGAGGTTCCAGCTTTGTTGTCATGGGTGAAGTTGGCGGTTTGGGGACGGTTTCTTTTATGGGGTTGGATAATTTGTTGTGGAAAAATATCGTAACCCCGCCCAGTAAGATTGCCAGCTACATGGTGATTTCGTTTGCCTTTAGCGCGGTTTTGTTGTATCTCATCAAAAGCCTGGTCGACAGCCTGATGCGCAAATCCACCCCGGGAGTTATTTATCTAATTTTGATGACAGGCACTACCTATGGTATTTGGCGCTATTTCGGATTTGCGCCATTCGCCATGGATATTATGCATTTGGCATGGATTCCACTCGCAACATATATCCTTTTGACATTTGGCGAAACGATGATGATCATGCAATCCAGCATGGAAGAGGTGATGCGTTCCGACTATATTTCTACGGCGCGGGCCAAAGGTCTGCCCGATTCCGTAGTACGCGAACGCCATGCCGCCCAAAATGCTCTCCTGCCCGTCGTCAGTAGGCTGGTAATCTCCTTACCCTATCTCATCACCGGTGTCGTTATCATCGAAAGTTCGCTGGATTGGCCAGGGATGGGTACAACCATGTGGAATGCACTGTACTGGCAAAATATACCGCTGGTTATGAGCATATTGCTTTTGGTTGGGGTATTATCGCTGATTGCCCGCCTGATACTCGATATTCTCTCGGCCTTTTTGGATCCGCGCATCCGTTATGGCGAAGAAAAAGCGCTTACGAATTAGAAAGCCAGAATTATGGATCTGAGCAACTACCCAATATTACAACAAGCTGCGAGCCTGATGCGAGAAGGGAATCGCAAGCAAGCTACGAAGCTACTGGCAGCTTTTCTAAAGAGCCATCCACAAAATGAACAGGCCTGGCATTTACTCAGTTATGCACTCGATGATACTAACCAGAAGATATATGCGCTGAAGAAAATTCTGCAAATCAATCCAGAAAATGCGCATGTGAACGCGCGACTTCAACAACTAGTTCCAGAACCTGCAAAACCGCAAAAGCTAAAAGTGCCAGAGCGGGATTCCGTTCCTGTCTCACCGTCTTTTCGCGACACCCCGCCCCCGAGAAGAAGTTCAGCCCAATAGGCTGCGATCCACAACGAGTTCGTCCGCCAGCCTTCCGGGAAATAAATCACTGCCCCAATCGGCATCTCAAACTACTGTGGTCCCTGTCAGAGGTACAGTACGCCACGCGGCGCCATTTCCCTCACCAACGTCAATGCCTGCCCCTGCAGTCAGTACGCCGCGGCGTTTCAATATTTTCCACCGAATTCAAGCCAGAGTGATCATTTCATGGCGGCTGACATGCATGAATTGGCGAATTTTTTCGCAGAGCAAGTTGGCCCTGTTGGGATTATTCCTCATCTTGATGTTTGGCCTGATGGCGATCGCGTACCCCATTCTGATCAATAGCGTATGGCCGCGGGGAATTTACGACCCGGTCACCGGTTTTGATATTCATATATTTCCGCATCCGTCGCCGCCTGGTCCCGGACATATTCTCGGAACAGATTCACTGGGCAGGGATGTGCTGAGTATGATTCTGGCCGCGACCACGCCAACCTTTATCGTTGGCCTGACCGCGGCCTTGAGCACAGCCTCTATCGGTACATTAATGAGTGTAATCGCGGCATATTTTCGCGGCTCTGTAGATTTATTGATTACCAATTTGGCTGATGTATTTTTGCTCTTCCCGGCGCCAATCATTATGGTGATTATTGGCGCTCGATTCCGCGACCTGACTCCGGTTCAGTTGGGGTTGATTTATGGTTTTGTCACGGGTATGGGGGGAACAACTATCGTTATGCGCGCCCAGGCGCTTCAGATAGCTGCCAAACCATTTATGGAAGCTGCCCATATTGCCGGGGGAGGCGCCTGGCACATCATCGCAAAACATTTGATCCCCTCTGTGTTGCCTCTGGCAGCGTTGCAAATGATGCTTGCCGTAACCGGAGCCGTTGTAGCCGATGGCTTTATTTCATTTTTTGGTCTCACCCGAATATCGAGTAATTGGGGAACGATTATTTATAACTCTTTTGTTTATGGCAATATTTCAGGGTCATATGGTCCCCCCTGGCACATGCTGATACCGGCTGCCGCGTGTTTTTCACTATTCGCTTTGGGGTTTTATCTTGTCTCGCGCGGGCTGCATCGAGTGGCTTCCCCCATCATCCGCGAAGAATATTAATCGCTCCTACACTCCAACGATTAAATATCGTCAACCGAATAATTGTGTAGACCGTAATCATCGTTGATCTGCGAGATAATCTTCTGTTGCGCATCGGATACGGCCTGAAGTTCAAAACCTATATTGTAGAAATTGGGATCAATATCCCGATCGCACCAAACACTGCCACCCATTAAATTCAGCACATTGATTTGATAGAGGTATTCTGGCAAATCGATTCGCAGTGAAAATGTCACGCCAACATCAATTGCCGTATCGCAAATCAGCATCATTCCATCGGGGGTCAGGTTTCCCAAATAACCCAGAAATGCGCCCGTCTTGCGATCGAAAACACGCGAATAAAACATAATATGCTGTCGTTTGAGTTTTCTACGATCCATTTTGCACAGCCTTTTTCCGTTACCGCTCACTTCATCCTGGGTCTCTGGAATCCCCCGTGGTTTTTGTCCAGATTTAGGAGGCGTGCTCCGCACATCCTATACCCCTACATCTGGGGGGTTTCACGGCAGTTCCTAAAGACCCTTCATCTTCCATCATTATATTGTAGATGCGCTGGGAGTTCAATTCACATTTGCAGGCGATAATAAGCCCAGAGGCAGAAAAAAGCGGCAAAAATTCCCATCACAACCCAGCCCATCACTGGCCCCCCGCCAGCCATGCTGATCCCAATTCCAGCGACGGCAAAGGCCGACCACACCAATTTAAGATTCAACATTCCTCGAAAAGTTTCGTGGCCAGCATTGCGCCCTAAAAATGACTCCACCCCAATTCCAAACAGGGCTGCCGCCACCAAGCGGCTGGTCAGCGGGTCAACCACATGCCAGCCAAATACGCCCAAAAGCCAGACAGGGGCAATGAACAGAGGCACGGCGAACAGCATATCGACAACAAAATGAACGACAAACCAAAAGCGCAATTTATCAGAGATCATAACCGTTACCCTTCATAATCAGCAATTGCTCAACATCAAACCGATTCAATCCCTTGCATATTCTTTGAATTACTTGCCATCCGATAGAATAAGATGCTCACCAGAATAGGCTGAAATCGTCATTATGAAAATCCACTCAGGAGAATGACTTTTCGGCGAAACCGATTCCCTTTCATTATAGTCGAAAATTATGTTTCTCCAGGAATTACGCCCCCGATTTAACCCCCTTGTTGCGGTATACTTCAGCTAATTTTCCACCTTCTGAAATTTTGGTCTGATTTTTCAATCGAACACCCTTGAGGATTAATATCATCAAAACTGCTATTGCCACCCCAATCTTCAATGTATCCATGTTTTCGGTTTTCTGGGCGCTGCAATTATTTACTGCCAAACTCGGGTTTCTGGCTGGAATAAAGGTGTTGCCCTTCCAAATTATTGCCATTCTCACAGCTCTAGGATGCCTGATGGTGCTCATTCTGCCCAGGGCGGGCAAATATTTCAAAACACTGTATAAAGAACGCCCCAAGCTTTTCTGGCAGTTATTTCTCGCCAATGGTATCCAGGCCGGGCTGGGTACATTCTTGAGCATGATTGGTATTGCCATGACCGAGGCCATCAATGCCGGCTTTCTGGTCAAATTAGCCACTGTCACCACTATTTTCTTCGCCTGGATTATCCTCCACGAGCGCATCTCGCTGCTTAAAATCGGGGCGGTTGTAAGCATGCTCAGCGGGGCATATCTGCTCACAACCAAAGGCCAGGCCTTGCTGCCAAATATTGGCGATGCATATATTCTTGGCGCCTGTGTGTGCTGGTCATTGGGGAATATACTTGTCAAGAAAACGCTCTTGACCGGGAGCGTGGTCGCCGATGTGATTACGTTGCAAAAACCGTTGGCCGGATTGCTGGTATTCTTGAGTCTTCTGGGGGTGTCCCTTTTGAAGCCGGATTGGTTTGGCGGGCTGGTTCAAATTTTGGGAGGAATCAGGCTGAATATTCACCTTCTCCCTTATGCGCTGATCAGCGGCCTACGTCTGGGGATCACCTGGATCTATCTATACCGCACGCTGGAAGCATCGTCAGCATCGTATATGACCTTGATGTCGATGATGACCCCGGTGATCGTGAGTCTTCTGGCAATCCTCTTTCTGGGCGAAAGATTGGTGCTGCCGCAAATCATCGGCGCGGGGATCATCCTTATCTCCGGTATACTTGTTGCAGCCAGCGATATCGTTCATCCCTAATCCGGAGTCATCTTGATGCTTCTTGAAATGTTTTTCCGAACCCTGATTACACTCATCTTGCGCTTGACTTGTAAAATTGAAGTCATTGGACTGGAAAATGTCCCTGCTAAGGGAAAGTGTATTCTCGCCGCCAATCACATCGGCCGGTTGGATGCGACCTTGGTTTATCACTTGATCAAACGCCGTGACATTATTCTGACACCCGCCGAAAAGTACGCTCAAGTTGCTTTTTTCCGCTGGGCTGCAAAATCGCTGAATGCCATTTTCCTCGATCGATTCAACCCCGATATTGGTACGTTGCGGGCAGTGATGAAACGCCTACAAGGCGGCGAACTACTGGCTATCGCCCCCGAAGGAACGCGCAGCAAAAGCGAAACCCTGATCGAAGGACAACCAGGAACTGCTTATTTGGCTGCCAAAACTGGGGCGCAAATTCTTCCGGTTGCGCTCACCGGCACCGAAGACCGCCAGGTACTGGCAAACCTACGTCAACTACGCCGCTCATTGGTTCGTGTACACATTGGCAAACCCTTTACACTGCCGCCAATTGAGCGCAAAAACCGCGATACCCAACTACAACAAGGCACAATCGAAATAATGTGTCAGATTGCAGCGCTACTGCCCGACTCGTACCATGGCGTTTATGCGCACAATCCACGCATTACGGTGATCCGTACTACATGAAGTTGCGAGGTACATCCGCAAAACTTGCGAAAGATCACGGCATTGTTGCCAGTAAATAGTGCAGCGGTAAAAAACTGGCAATGTGCGTTGCACCTCAAACTAAATTGCCCGAACTGCATTCCAACGTTTATTGACGCACTTTCCCCCCTGACGTATAATTCCCCCTGCTGGGGAAGTGCTGGAATTGGCAGACAGGCGTGACTTAGGATCACGTGCCGAAAGGCGTGTGGGTTCGACCCCCATCTTCCCCACTGTTATTGGGCGTCATGTTCGACGCCCTTCTTTGTATTTATAAGAAGTATATAAAACTTTCAGTAAAGAGTGCTCTGAAAAACCGGCCTGGTTGGGAGCATGTTATAATCCGCGAGATTTTGTGTGAAAGAAGGACGACATCTTGAAAATCGAAAAAGAATACCTCGACGATCATCAGATCAAAATAAGCACCGTAGTCGAAACTGATCCCTGGGAAAAAGCCAAGTATCAGGCCGCCAAACGCCTGGCTAAGCGCGTTAAAATTCCGGGTTTCCGCCCCGGAAAAGCCCCCTACAACGTGATTCTTCGTACCGTTGGCGAAAGCGCAGTCACCGAAGAAGCGTTGGAATTGCTCATCGAAGATATCTATCCCAAAATGTTGGATGAGGCCGAAATTGAACCCTATGGCCCCGGAACTCTGGATGAAGTCAAATCCTTTGATCCACCCACTTTTGATTTTATTGTGCCTTTGAAGCCTGTTGTTGAATTGGGCGATTATAAATCACTGGAATTGGCATACGAGTTTCCTGAGGTCGGGGAAGAAGAAATCGACCAGGCGCTTGAAAACCTGCGTAAGCAGCTCGCTCTCAATGAACCGGTTGACCGCCCCTCTGATGATGGCGATGTGGTCTATATGCGCGTAAGCGCCAGGCGCCTCGACCTGGAAGATGCGGAAGCCGCCCAGATTTACGATCAGCAGTTTTCATCGGCCCGACTGGGCCAAGATGGCAGCGCCACAGATCGTCAATTCTTCGAAGGTTTCGCCGCCAAAATCGTCGGTATGTCCACGGACGAAGAGAAAACCTTCACCCACACCTACCCCGAAGATTATGAAGACGAAGATCTGCGAGGTGTCGAGGTTGAATTCAAGGTTTTGGTCACAAACGTGCAAGGCTACTTACTGCCAGAGTTGGATGATGAACTTGCCAAAACCGCCAGCGACTTCGATACCCTTGAAGAACTGCGCGCCGACATCCGTAAACACTTGGAAGAGCAGGCCAAAGAAAATTACCAAGACGATTACGAAAATCAGGTCATCGATCACCTGATTGAAGTAAGCACCGTCAAATATCCGCCGCAGGCCATCGAAGACGAGAAGAAAAATATGATCAGCAATCTCGAGTATCGCCTGTCGCAGCAAGGTCTCAGCCTGGATCTTTACAAACAATTCCGCAGTGTCGGTGAAGAAGACTTCGACAAAGAGATCGCCGAAACCGCTGAGAAAAATATCAAGCGCGAACTGGTTCTATACCAGGTGGCTGAGGCCGAAGAAATTCAGCCGGATCAAAAAGAACTCAGCGATACAACCGGGCGCGCTATCGACAATGTTACCGCCCAGATGACCCCCAAAGAAATCAAAGATCTGCAGCGAGATGGTCGTCTGTTCCATATGGTAAACAATATCGCCACGGATATGATGTTCCGCAAAGCTGTGGAATATATTTGTGCGATTGCCAAAGGCGAACCCCTGCCCGTAGCCGCTGCAGCGGACCAGACCGAAGCTGGTGAGGCAACCCCGGATGGCGAATCCGCCCCTGAAGAAGCAGACCCCACCCCCACATCCGACAACGTAGAATCGGAATCCAATAAAGAGAAAAGCGAGGACGCATGAACATCCAATTCCCCAATGCGTTAACCCCCTATGTAATTGAATCATCCCCGCACGGCGAGCGTTTGTATGATGTTTTCGCTATGCTGTTGAAGAACCGCATCCTGTTTTTGGGCACCCCAATCAATGATCAGGTTGCCAACCTGGTAGTAGCGCAATTGCTGCACCTGAGCAAAGAAGATTCTGAAGCCCCTATCCAGATGTATATCAACTCGCCGGGTGGGCAGGTATACGCCGGGTTAGCAATTTACGACACAATGCAGATGATCCCCAACCTGATCAGCACTGTGGCTGTAGGCATGACCGCATCGTTTGGCACCGTACTGCTGACGGCGGGTGCAAAAGGTCAGCGTTATGCGCTGCCGCACGCTACCATCCACATGCACCAACCATTAGGCGGTGCGCAAGGCCAAGCCACGGATATTCAAATTCAGGCCAAAGAGATTTTGCGCCTGAAGTCACGCCTAAATGGTATCCTGGCCAAACACACCGGCCAAGATGTTGACCAGATCGAAAGAGACACCGATCGCGATTATTGGATGGATGCTGAAGATGCCAAGAAATATGGCCTGGTTGATGAAATTTTGGCAGTGCCCGAAAAATAAATCGCGCCACAGCAACATATAAACACCAATTCACATAAAATAACCACAAAGGGCACGAAGGAGCACAAAGAAAAAGCATTAGACTTTGTGAACCTTCGTGTCCTTCGTGGTTAATAACAGGAGCGAATGGATGCCCAAAATATCAACCCACAAACTGCGCGCGTTGATCCTGGACATGGATGGGGTCATCTGGCGGGGACAGGAGCCAATTGGCGATTTACCGAAGATATTTGACACGATCCAGGAATTCGGCCTGGGTGTGGTCATGGCGACAAATAATTCTACGAAAACCCCGGCTCAATATATTCAACGTATGGCCGGATATGGCGTAACGCTGGAACCCTGGCAGGTTGTTAATTCTTCGGAAGCCACGGCGGCGTATTTGCTGGAGCAATTCCCCGAGGGCGGGCCAGTGTATATTGTCGGCGAGAGCGGTCTGGTCAAAGCGTTGGATGCACATGGATTTCACCACAGCGAGGAAGAAGCTCTGGCTGTGGTGGCCGGTCTTGATAAAGAGTTGACCTATGCGAAGCTCAAACGCGCGAATGCGTTGATTCGAGCAGGCGCTATCTTTGTCGGGACAAATCCGGATCGTACCTTTCCCACACCCAACGGTCAAGTTCCCGGCGCGGGCGTCATGCTGGCGGCCATCGAAGCCGCAACCTATGTTCACCCGATCATCGTGGGCAAGCCACAGACCGGCATGTACGCGCTGGCGCTCCAACGGCTGGGCACCCGCCCCGAAGAAACGCTGGTGGTTGGCGACCGCTTAGAAACCGACATTGCCGGAGGTCAGAATATGGGATCACCCACCGCGTTGGTACTATCGGGTGTGACCACTCGCGCCGTTGCCGAAGAATGGCAGCCTGCGCCAGATTTTATCGTTGAAGATTTAACCGCTGTATTGGCGAAGCTGGCCGAAGGCAGATAACCGATGACTGACGACCGACAACTGACTCCACGACCCTATATCTTTGATCTCGATCTACCAGAACTGACCACCTTACTGCAAAGTTGGGGCGAGCCGGGATTCCGCGCAAAGCAGATTTGGCAGGGCTTGTATCAAAATTGGTGGAGCCAGCCCGATGAATTCACCACGCTCTCGAAAACACTCCGTCAGCGTTTGAGCGATGAAATTGATTTCAGTCATTTGCGGGTGGTAACCGAGTTGAAATCATCCGATGGTGAAACCCTTAAAACGCTTTTCTACCTGCCTGATGATCTCCCGATTGAGACCGTGCGCATGCGCTACGATAAGCGCCGCACATTATGCATCTCAACCCAGGCAGGCTGTGCCATGGGGTGCACCTTCTGTGCAACCGGGCAAATGGGATTCTTGCGCAACCTGAGCAGCGGCGAGATCGTCGAGCAGGTGATCTATTTCGCTCGCCGTCTCGCCGCCCAAGATGAACGCGTGACTAATATCGTTGTGATGGGGATGGGTGAGCCACTACACAATTATCAGGCCACACTAGACGCGATTCGACGGCTGAATCACACCGATGGGATGAATCTGGGCGCACGGCGTTTTACAGTTTCAACCGTGGGTTTGGTTCCGCAAATTCGTCAACTGATCGAGGAAGATATACAGATCAACCTGGCGATTTCATTGCACGCCGCCGATGATGAATTACGCGCTTCCATGCTGCCAGTCAACCACCGCTATCCGATTGCAGATTTAATCGCTGCAGTGCGGGAATATTCCCGAACCACGAAACGTCGCGTCACCTTCGAGTGGGCTCTGATCCAGCAAGTTAACGATACACCCGAGCAAGCCCAGAAACTAGCGAAACTCCTCCAGGGGATGCTGGCCCATGTTAATCTGATTCCACTCAACCCCACCCAGGGCTTTACTGGCGAAGCCTCCAGCCAGATCCGCGCCAAACGCTTCCAGGAAACTCTGGAAAACCAGGGGATCGCCTGTACCATTCGCTTGCGGCGCGGAATCGATATTCAGGCCGGTTGTGGGCAGCTCGCCAGTCGCGATAACCAGGACCCTACAGATTCGCCTGCCCCCATACAATAAGCATCATCCGAAATCTGGACAACTACCACGGGGATTTCCAGGGACCCAGAAAAAAAACAGGGGGCTTACAAACAAATCCGTGCTAAAATCGTTTACACACTCACTCCCATAAACCCCAGTGCGCGGCAGGAAAGGAGCCACAGATGGACGCTCAAATTATACGTTTGGTTTATCCATCGCATTTATTGGATGTCCCCATCATCAATCAAATCATCCGCCGCTACGATCTGACGGTGAATATTCTCCAGGCCCAGGTCACATCCCGGGAGGGTTGGGTGGAACTTCAATTGACCGGTGCAAGCAGCGCGATTGAAGAAGCAGTTACCTGGCTGATCGAACGCGGAATCGAAGTCCAACGCATCAACGAATAAACCATTACAGGGATAGATTGCCGCCATGACAGAAATCGCAAAACTCACTCCCATCATAAAACTGATCCACAAAGCGCTTGAGACCGATCAATACGGGCAAGCGGCAGCATTATTTTTGCGCTTGCGCCCCGCGGATCGCGCCGACGTTTTTGAATACCTCAACGAAGATGACCGTGGAAGTTTGCTCAATCATCTGGATATCGCCACCACCGCGGATCTCTTCGATGAGTTGGACGATCAACAAACTGTCGAAGCCGCGGAGAGCATATCGGTAGAGCGTCTGGCGGATGTACTGGACGAGATGGAGCCGGACGAAGCCGCCGACCTCCTGGGGGATCTCAGCCCCGAGAGGGCCGAGCAAGCCATCACCGAGATGGAAGAAGCCAAAGATGTGCTTCATCTGCTCGATTATCCCGACGAAACCGCTGGTGGACGGATGACCACCGCATTTGTGAGTCTGAACACCCTCACAACCGCCGATCAGGCCATTCAACATTTACGCCAGCTCAGCCCCGATAATGATGTTCCTTACTATCTTTTTGTCCTCGATATCGATGAGAAAATGGTCGGTGTGGTCGGCCTGCGCGATCTGGTCATCGCCAAACCCCATACGCCGATTCATGAAATCATGGATACAGATATTATATCGATCACGCCCCTCACCGATCAGGAGCAAGCCGCCCGCACAATGACGCACTACGATCTTTCTGTGCTGCCTGTGCTGGATGAGAATAGTCATCTGGTCGGTATCATCACCCACGATGATATTCTCGACGTGATCGAGGCAGAAGCCACTGAAGATATTTACCGCCTGGCAAGCGTTGCCGACAACGATTTGCAACCCGATAGCGGCACGATTGAACAATTACGTGGCCGCTTACCGTGGCTTTTGCTGAACACGCTGACGGCGCTCTTTGCATCATGGATTATCAGCATTTTTGGCGATCTATTTGTAAAAGTAGCCATTTTGGCTTTCTTCCAATCGGTGGTTGCCGGGCAAGGTGGCAGTGCAGCCAGCCAAAACGTCGCCATGATCGTGCGCGCCATCGCCCTGGGAAAAATCGAGAACAAACGCATCATACCCATATTGATCAAGCAGCTTTGGGTCGGATTGTTGCAGGGTAGTATTATCGGAATTATCATTGGGCTGGGAGTTGGCCTGTGGCAGCAAAATCCGTATCTGGGGTTGATTCTGGGGCTGGCGCTCATCGGTAATATGCTCGTTGCCGCAATCGTTGGCACGCTGATGCCGTTACTCTTCCAGGCCATCGGCCAGGACCCAGCAATGACATCATCCGTTCTCGTCACCGCCGCCACCGATAGTTTGGGATTTTTGATCTTCCTCAGTCTGGCAAGAGTATTCTTGCCGCTGATCTTGCAATATCTTGCCTAATGGAGAACTAATGCTATGACTGCAAAAATTATTCTCAACCCGTATGCCGCACGCTGGGACGCGCTCAAACGCAAACCCGAGGCCGAAGCCGCACTCCAGGCCGCAGGCATCGACTATGAACTAATTGTCTCCGAATATCCCGGCCATGCGATTGATCTGGCCGCTGAAGCGCTGCTCGCAGGGTTTGATCCCGTCATCGCTGCTGGTGGCGATAGCACCTATAACGAAGTTGTTAACGGGTTGATAAAAGGCGCTGGCGATAAACAGATCACAACCCGCTTTGGCATTCTGCCAATGGGCACAGCCAATGATTTGGCAGATAATTTGGGCATTTCCAAAGATCTCGAAACAGCCGCCAAAATCATCGCAGATGGCAAAACTCGCCCGATGGATGTCTGCCAGGTAAATGGACGTTATTTTCTGAATAACTCCGCCGTTGGGCTGGAAACCGCAGTCAGTGTCAAACAAACTCAAATGAAGCGCGTTAAAGGCATTTTCCGCTACTTGCTGGCAACCATCCTGACGATTCTCAAAAATCCGCAATGGGAAATGAAACTCGCCTGGGATGACGGTGAATATGAAGGCCCGGTGACATTGGTATCGGTAGGCAATAACCCACGCACCGGTGGCATTTTCTACAGCGTGCCGCATGCCGACCCCTTCGATGGCAAACTAACCTTCGTACACGGCTCCATCTCCAGTCGCAGCGGTATGTTGGCAACGCTCCCCAAAATTATGAAAGCGGGAGAAGGCAATTACACCGAACACCCCGCCATCCACGAAATTCACAGCACTTGGCTGCGCATCCATGCTGAACCCAGCACGCCCTTTCACACCGATGGCGAAGTCATCGACTACGCCATCCACGATCTCGAATATCGCGTTGTGCCGGGGCGCATCCCCATGCTGCTTGCGTTATGATCTTCCGCCGTCTGGTGGCGCGGTTCTTACGCATCTTCTTTCGGCTGCTCTACCAACCCTTTGCCTGGAGTTATGATTTCGTAGCCGCGGTGGTTTCATTGGGTCAGTGGCAGGATTGGGTGATGAGCGTGCTGCCCTATCTGACGGGGGAACGCGTCCTCGAGCTGGGGTATGGCCCCGGACATTTGCAAGCTGCACTATGCTCACGCGGGGCAGCCGCCTTCGGGGTGGATGCCAGCCCCAATATGGCCGCCCTCACCCAGC
>CALCSH010000176.1 GCA_937893815.1 uncultured Anaerolineae bacterium
GATCGTGCTACCGCAGTAGGGCGCATGTTACGTCGCACGCATCTGGATGAGTTGCCGCAGTTCATCAATGTTGTGCGCGGCGATATGAGCCTCGTCGGTCCGCGGGCGGAACGCCCTCAATTGGTAGAACACTTCACCCGTCGGATTCCTTTTTATCGAGCGCGTCTGTTGGTCAAACCGGGAATCACGGGATGGGCGCAGGTTAATTTTGGCTATGCCGCCTCGCTGGAAGAGACCCAAATGAAACTTGAATATGATTTATATTACATCAAGCGCCGCAATCTCCTGTTGGATTTGGTGATCTTATTGCGCACCCCAGCGACGGTACTGGGCATGAAAGGACAGTAAATGACAGCATCTTTGGTGACAGGTGGAGCTGGCTTTATCGGCTCGCATATCGTGCGTACATTGTTGGCACGCGGCGATCGCGTGCGAATTCTGGATAATTTTTCTACCGGCAAGTGGGAAAATCTCACTGGTGTGAAGGACGATATTGAGATCATTCAGGGTGATTTACGCGATCAAAGTGCGGTAACGCAGGCCACGAGCGGAATCGAATATATTTTCCATCATGCCGCTTTTGTGTCGGTACCGCTTTCTGTGGAGGACCCGCAGGGTTGTTTTGATGTTAATGTTCAGGGAACTGTAAACCTGCTGGAGAGTGCGCGCCACGACGGAGTGAGTCGCCTGGTTCTGGCCTCATCAGCGGCGGTCTACGGCGAATCGGATGCTTATCCGCTCGGTGAATCGGGTGAGACCATGTCCTATTCCCCCTACGCAGCATCGAAGCGCGTCAATGAAATCTATGCCGATTTGTACACCCGCACCGGCGAGATGGGCGTCACCGCTCTGCGCTATTTTAATGTCTATGGGCCACGCCAATCGCCCGATTCGCATTATGCCGCCGCTATCCCCATTTTTAGCCGTTTGCTGTTGGACGGGAAGCAGCCCGTCATCTATGGAGATGGATTGCAAAGCCGCGATTTCGTTTTTGTAGGGGATGTTGTACGCGCCAACTTGATGGCAGCCTCCACACCTGCCGCCGCGGGTAGGGTGATGAATATTTGCACCGGAGCTGAAATTTCCATTATGGATTTGATTACGGTGCTGCGCAAATTGATGACGGATGCCCCTGAACCTGTTTTTGAGGCGCCGCGGCCCGGTGATATATACCGTTCGGTGGGGGATAATACATTGGCGCAGCAAGTCATGGCCTTTGTGCCGCAAACCGATTTGATGGCCGGTTTGGCCCAAACCGTGGAATGGATGCGCGCGTGACCCGAGAAAAACTCCTGACCAAAATTCGCGTCTTAATTGCCAACGCACCGTTGCGCAACCGCATTTTTCTGGTTGGGGATATTTTTCTGATTGTTGTAGCGGTGATGGGGAGTTTTGCACTGCGCTTTGAACTAGGGGGCATGTTCCGATACTATTTGCCGCAGGCCTGGCGCATGGCGTTCCTGGCTATATTGATTAAGCCGCTTGTATACCATTTATTTGGCCTGTATCGGCGTTTGTGGGCCTATGCCAGCACGCGCGAATTGACCTTGATCTTTTATTCAGTTTCATCGGCATCGACTCTGCTCTCCGTAGCCGTTGTCGTGATGATTTCGATTCAATCGCGCCACGTGGGGTATATCGGATTTCCGCGAGCCACATTGGTGATCGATTGGTTACTCTCGCTATTTTTGGTGGGGGGAATGCGTCTTTCTTCGCGTTTGATCGCGGATAGCCGCTTTTCTGCAAATGGGAATGGTCAAACTGGCAGCCGCCGCGTGTTGGTAGTGGGAGCTGGAGATGCAGGCGCATTGGTTGTGCGTGAAATTCAAAAAAACCAGCAGCTAAACCTCACCCCGATTTGTTTTCTGGATGATGATCCTGCCAAACAGAAGAGTCAAATTCACGGGATTCCAGTTGCAGGCAAGTTGGATGGTTTGCCCCGTGCGATTAAATCCAATGCGATTCAGGAAGTCATAATCGCCATTCCCAGCGCTCCGGGCGATGTCGTGCGCCGTGTGGCAGATGCTTGCCGCCGAGAAAAAATCACCTTCCGCACCATGCCCGGAGTTTATGAGTTGATTGGAGGGCGGGTCAGTGTAAATCGGCTGCGCAATGTCAATATTGATGATCTGCTACGCCGTGCATCCGCCATGAGCGATGATCGACGTATTGGTGGCTTGATTGCCGGGAAACGCGTGCTAGTGACGGGCGCAGGCGGTTCCATTGGCACTGAACTTTGCCGCCAAATTTCGCGTTGGGGGCCTTCATCATTAATCTTATTGGGACACGGCGAGAACAGTATTTTTCGCGTATTCTTGGAATTGAACGATAGCCACCCGGATCAGCCAAAGTTTCCGGTTATCGCTGATATTCGCGATCGGGATCGTATGAGCGCGGTTTTTGATAATTTGCGCCCTCAGGTTGTATTCCACACGGCAGCGCATAAGCATGTGCCACTCATGGAAGCCAATGTTGAAGATGCGATTACCAATAACGTGCTGGGTACGCGCAATGTTGTTGAAATAGCTGTAAACGCCGGAGTAGAGCATCTGGTGATGATCTCCTCCGATAAGGCCATTCGTCCCACCAGTGTGATGGGCGCCACCAAACGTCTGGCGGAATTGATGGTATTGGAAGCTGCGCACACTTCGGGGTATGTCTACGCCGCTGTACGTTTTGGCAATGTGCTCGGCAGCCGCGGCAGCGTAGTGCCGCGTTTCCAGCGTCAGATTGCTGCGGGAGGCCCGGTGACAGTCACGCACCCCGAGATGGAACGTTACTTTATGACCATTCCAGAAGCAGTTCACCTCGTACTTCAGGCCGGTGCTATGGGGCTGGGTGGCGAAGTTTTTGTACTGCGTATGGGTGAACAGATCAAAATCCTTGATTTGGCTGAAGACCTGATTCGTCTTTCAGGGCTTGAGCCGGGGGAAGATATTGAAATCACCTATAGCGGCGTGCGCCCTGGCGAGAAACTGAGCGAGGAGCTTTGGGATCGCGGGGCGACTTTTTTACCGACGGACCATTCCGAAATTGTCCAACTTTCTGATGAAGATATTATTAGTGGCGATGTGCTGCAAAACGCCATTGATGAGTTAATTCATCTGGCGCGCGAGGCGGATGCCTCGGCGATTCTCAAGCGCCTGGATGCCCTCATTCCGGGTGCTGCCGTGCGGGATACCCCGCCGCCTGATCTGACCTCCCTGATTTAGCAAGACACTAAGGACTTCTTTCTGTATTATGTCCGAATCAACCTCCCGCGAATGGGATGAATTCTTAGCGCAATACCCCAACGCCCATCTGTTGCAAACTTCCGCATGGGGTGAGCTAAAATCTGCTTTTGGCTGGGATGCGACGCGCATCACTCTCGATCAGGTCGGCGCGCAGATTCTATTTCGCCGCTTGCCGTTGGGCCTGACGCTGGCCTATATTCCCAAAGGGCCGCTAGGTGAGCTGGCTGATTGGAATAAACTCTGGCCCTTGGTGGATCAAATTTGCCGCCAAAGAAAAGCTGTATTCCTTAAGGTCGAGCCTGATCTATGGGCAGGAGATACAAACTCGCTCTGGGGTGCCGCTCCGCCTCCGGGGTTTCGCCTCAGCCCGCACGAGATCCAGCCCCCGCGCACGATCGTTATTAATTTGCTACCCGATGAGCAGTTAATCCTATCCCTAATGAAACAGAAGACGCGCTACAATATCCGCCTGGCTGAGAAGAAGGGGGTCGTTGTGCGCACCAGCGATGACGTTGATGGCTTTCATACGTTAATGAATGTTACTGGTGATCGCGCTGAGTTTGGCATTCACAGTTTGGAGTATTACCGCCGCACCTATGCGCTATTCCACCCGTTGGGAGCATGTGAAATTTTACAGGCCGAATATCAAGGCGAGCCACTCGCCGCGGTGATGGTATTTGCACGCGGCAAGCGTGCCTGGTATTTATATGGCGCATCCTCAAACCTGCATCGTAATTTGATGCCCACATACCTGTTGCAATGGGAAGCCATGCGCTGGGCGAAAGCGCGCGGTTGTGCTGAATATGATCTCTGGGGGGTGCCGGATGCGGATATGGAAACCTTGGAAGCGGATTTTATGCAGCGCAATGATGGTTTGTGGGGAGTCTACCGATTTAAACGGGGTTTCGGTGGTGAGTTGTACCGCTCAGCCGGACCGTGGGATCGAGTATACAATCCATTTCTCTACGCACTTTATCGTTGGTGGTTGAAGCGGAAATAAACAGGGGCGGAATTAGAAATCGCGTTGGGTATCCATTTGATTCAGCGCTTCGTTCATAGGGTCATCAGCAACGGGTTTCATGCTCGCCTCCAATAGTTGCCGCCTTAGTTTTTTGATGGCTTTTTTGAGTTCTGCCATGCGAACTTCACGGCCTGCCATGGCATTTACCAGAACTTGCAGTTCGCGGGTTCGTTCGTTGACGCGATCTTCTAGTTCTATGTTAGCCCGTTGCAGTGCGTCTTCAATTATTTTGCGGTCTGTTATATCGCTGACAATCGTCACAAAACAATTTGGGGCAGAACGATAGGCGACGATTTGGAACCATTTGCCGAGCGCTCCGGAATATTCTTCGAATTCAATTGGTTGGCCGGTCTGCACAACTTTTCCGTAGCTCTCAATCCAGGAATGCTCTGTAGCCGGTAGTATCTCGAGTACGGTTTTCCCGATAATGGATGTGTCTAAATTGATAATTTGTTCAAAGGCCGGATTGATTGCTAGATAGCGATAATTAATTGGTGTATTGTTTTCATCAAAGATCATTTCGTATACTTCGGGTAACCAGTAGAATTGGTTCTTTTCTACATTGACTCTACTGCAAAAAGCCGATGACGGAGATGTCCGCCGGAATATATGGGG
>CALCSH010000177.1 GCA_937893815.1 uncultured Anaerolineae bacterium
ATTACTGGCAGAGCGCGCCCAACGCGACATCTCTGGCATGAAATCCTGGGACAAAACACTACTCAGTGTGATTGGCCTGCTGACGCTTGCCAAATATATTCTGGCGGGTTTTGACGTCCGCTATGGATGGTCGGCGCCGCTGCCGCTTTGGGTGCATGTCGTCGCAGGGCTTACCGCTGCGCTCGGTTACGCCGCTGGAACCTGGGCGATGGCTGAGAATGCTTATTTTTCGTTGGTGGTACGCATTCAGAATGACCGTGGGCACGCGGTCTGCAACACTGGCCCCTACAAGTTCGTCCGTCATCCGGGATATTTGGGCAGCGCCCTCTTCGAGTTGGCCGTGCCGCTTCTGCTGGGTTCGTGGGTGGCGCTAATTTTTGGAGGCATGGCTGCCATTTTGACAGTGATTCGCACAGCCCTGGAGGATAAAACGCTGCAGGAAGAGCTTCCCGGCTATAAAGAATTCAGCCAGAAAACTCGCTACCGCCTATTCCCGGGGATTTGGTAGGACGCGCGAATTTTTTTGAAATTTTCCACCGCTGAGAGTGCGGAGAACGCAGAGAAAAATATGTAGTACTCAGCGATCTCTGTGTACTTCGGTATTCCATCTTAATTTGACCATTGCACAAAATGGCAGTTATGCAGGAGATGATTCACGAATACATCAAATCGCTTTTGGCTGGGATTAGCTCTCGGCGCGCTGGGCGGCCCGATGGATGCCGCCGTGCGGATATTTTTTGAATTTTATCCGCGAAAATCAATATAATCCGTATCGCACTTGCGCCTGCGGTGAAAGTGCAGGTGTCTGTGTTCTCTTTTTTTACAAAAAGGAAACTATCGCATGAAATTTCAACGCACATTTTCAGGTGCGCCCTGGGAAGCCAAAGTTGGCTACTGCCGCGCCATCCGGGCGGGGGATCATATCTATGTGACGGGTACGGCTTCCGTGGCGGAGGATGGCTCCTGCTATGCCCCGGGAGATGCTTACGCCCAAACCATTCGTTGTATCGAAATTATCCAGCGCGCCCTCACTGATTTGGGTGCTGACCTCTCGGATGTTGTGCGCACTCGCATTTTCGTCACGGATATCAGCCGTTGGCAGGAGTATGGTCGCGCTCATGCCGAATTTTTCGCTGCTTGTCCACCGGCCACCACGATGGTCGAAGTCAAATCGTTGATAAATCCTGAAATGCTTGTTGAGATTGAAGCCGACGCTGTATTCACAGCGTTATAATAAGAATTCAGTTACCAGCCACCTAAACCAAATACAACGGCAACCTTTCAGGAAGAAGTTATGCAAATATTAGGCATAGACATTGGCGGATCGGGAATCAAAGGCGCTCCGGTAGATATCGAAAGGGGCGAGATGCTCACTGGGAGATTCCGCATCCCCACCCCACAGCCAGCAAAGCCCAAATCCGTTGCGGAAACTGTGGCTGAAATCGCACACCACTTCGACTGGCACGGCCCTATCGGGTGTGGATTTCCCGCCGCGATCCAGCATGGTGTGGTACGCACGGCCGCCAATATCCATAAAAAGTGGATTGGCGTTAATGCGTCCAATCAATTTTCGGCCAAAACCCAATGCCCCGTGACGGTGATCAATGATGCTGATGCCGCCGGTCTGGCGGAAATGCAATTTGGCGCAGGACGCGGTCGTGATGGCGTGGTGTTGATCGTGACGATTGGCACCGGTCTGGGCACCGCCATTTTTACCGATGGGCGTTTGCTTCCCAATACCGAGTTGGGTCATATAGAAATTGACTGCGAAGAAGCCGAAAAATTAGCATCTGACGCGGTGCGAAAAAACGAAGAGCTTTCCTGGCAAGATTGGGCGCAGCGCTTTGATCGATACCTGACTCGTATGGAAAAACTCTTGTGGCCTGATTTAATTATTTTAGGCGGTGGCATTAGTAAACACCACGCCAAATTCCTTCCCTACCTGACCGTGAACGCCGAGGTGGTTCCCGCCCAGCAGGGCAACGAAGCCGGGATCATTGGTGCGGCGTTGGCTGCAAAATAACGACGATTATGAAATCAAAAAAACAACCCGCAGCCATCAAATGCTACGGGTTGTTTTTTTCGGTCTCTTAATGTTTGAAGCTGAGCAGTCACTTTTTTTCTACAGTAAAGATAGTAGGACTTACGCAACTCGATAAAAAATATCCCGAAAATAGGGGTGTGGGGGGGCTTCGCC
>CALCSH010000178.1 GCA_937893815.1 uncultured Anaerolineae bacterium
GGCAAATACGAACTGGAGTGGTCAGAATAACCCGGATTGGAATTTTCGGCGGCACATTTGATCCGCCGCATAACGGACATCTCGCACTGGCGCACGCTGCACGGCAGGTTCTGGGTCTAGATAGCGTGCTCTGGGTTTTGACATCGCAGCCCCCGCATAAACGGGGGTTGCCGATCACACCCCTGGCTGATCGCCTCGATATGCTCCAGGCTGCGATTGCTAATCGGCCAGAATTTCAACTATCACGCGTTGATATGCAACGCCCCCCGCCGCATTATGCAGTGGACACGGTGCGCCTTTTGCGCCAACAATTCCCCGATTCGGTGCTAATTTATCTCATGGGTAGCGATTCATTGCGCGATTTGCCTCAATGGCACACGCCGCAGGCCTTCTTGGATGTTTGTGATGCGCTGGGAGTGATGCGCCGCCCCGGGGCAACCGATCATCTTGATGATTTGGAAAACACGCTTCAGGGGATCCGTACAAAAGTTCAGTTTGTGGAGGCTCCGCTGATGGATATTGCCTCCTCCACACTGCGCCAGCGCATCGCCGCCGGTCTGCCCGTCCACGAATACATTCCTTCAGCCGTGGGGCAGATCATTCGTGCCCGTCAGCTTTATGTCTAGTGCAACACGCCAATCTGCACCCAAAAATTTCCCTGCGCATTGACGGTTACTACGGATAGGGGAAATGGGAAATAGTGTCCCGGGGGATAATCGTAGTTGGGATTTTCCGGTTGAGAAAGCGCGGGAAGATCATCACCAAACGTTGCGTGGGTCAGTCTGCCCGAGGTTTGAATCAGCCCCCAAGCGCCGCCTGTAACCCCCCAGGCCCACCCCAGAGGGTGATCTTCACTCGCGTAGTGCGCCGCCCACCCCGGAGTAAAACGACTCTCCGGCGCGACCCCTAACGGGATACGCAACTCCACGGGTGAATCCGATCCATACTCCACTCGCAATCCATTTTCTGTTAATCGAAACGTTTTACTCAGCGATGCCGCGCTCAGACGGATGCCTTTGGGAAAGATTTCAAGGATGTACTCTTCCCACGGCCCCGCAAATGCCCCGGCGATTACCCCCGGGTCGGCCTGCACGCCTTCAGCGAGATTCCAACCCGAAGGATCGCTCAGCCCGACAGCAAACTGTGAGCTTGGGGCGACAAGCTGCGAAACTGTGCCATCCGCCCGGCGCGCCATCAGCAGGCTCAGGCGTGCGCCTTGCGGGTCTATAATAGCGAAATAATCTTTCGAAAACAGCAGGCACTCCGCATGGCCGTCAAAGTCGGTGTCTTGCTGACAATCTGTGATCTCTATCTCGCTGCGTATAGGCAACGCTTGGCGCTTCCAAGCCGCCGCGGCCAGCAAATTGCCAAAATCGCCCAGATAGATCGCTCGCAGCGCCGCCAAATCTGGATGCTGTGGATCGGCTGGAGCCAAAAGCGCCAGCAATTCATCCCACGCCAGGGATTTGCTGATGCTTTCCGGGGCGTTGCGCCATTGCTCCAGCAGGAGCGTTTGCAGCGGAAGTGAATTCTGGATGGTATCCGACAAAGCGCCGTTCAGGGATGGTTGGCTCAATATGTCGGCATCACGCATCGGCTGCATCCAGGGGTGTGCTGCCAGGTATTGCATGGTTTCTCCCGCCACCCGGGCATCTCCCCAATTGCTGTGCGGTAAATCACCGCCCAACATCGTGATTGGATGTAAGGTGTCTGGGGCGAGCGCCGCCGCCAGCAGCATCCGCCGCATGGTGAGATTTAGCCCGTTGGCGTCAATTTGTTGCGGCGCATCGGAAGTAACGGGAATAGGCAAAACGCGGTGATCACCATACCGTGTGATTGAAGTTTGCAAAGTATCCGCGTCGGGTTGGAGCATAAGAATCAGTCGTGCCGATGAATTTTCCGGCAGGTATGACGCAAACTGCAATTGTGATCCGGATAACCCGAAATTTGCGGCGATCTCGCGATTGTGCTGGATAGCGTACTCCATTGCCCAATCGGGCAAGTTGCCAAAATAGCTTTCTGGAAGCGTCTCTGGCAGGCTCAGAAGCCCCTGAACCTGCAGAAACTTAATTTTGGACATAACGCCCAAGGCATCCAGTGCGGCGAGCGAGAGCGGCGTTTTGGTGTCCAGTAAGAATATTGGGATACGAGAACGCTCGGCGGCATTCAGCAAATAACGGAGTCCGTGACGTTGGCCTAGCGGGCCAGTATGTGCTCCATCCCAGCGGCGCAGCGCCTGGGCGGGCGTGTGAGCGGGCATCGTATTCCAGAACGCCAGCATCAGCGGCGCGCGCCCCGTTGCCTGGGTTTCGGAAGAGACCGGCCCGATCACGTCAATGATGGTCTGTGTACCGGCGAGGCTACTGTAAGCCACGGCGTGGAAGACACCATTAAACGCTGGCAAACGTTGAACATTAATCTGCAGGATGATCGTATCCAATTGGGGATCGCGAACCAGGCGCGGGGTGGGAAATTGCCCGGCTCCCAGACGGGAATTCAACTCTTGAACTGTTGTCATCCCCTCCGTCGGGATGGTGATCAGTACATCCCAGGCGCGGGTGCTACCTTCCAGAGCAGAGATTTCATCCCCGCCAGGCAACCAATCCAGCGCCAGCGCAAGATCGCCTTGCCCATCGTTTTGAAAGTCAAGCAGGTCAAGGCGAATCTCCAAGTCGTGGGTTGTGTGGCGCGTGTACAACGCCGTGAGGTCAAGTGCTGGCAGATGGGTGTCGCTGGGATCGAGCGCGCGCAGCTGGGTTACTGTCCAGATGGAAGCAGGTGCAGGGCGGGATGCTGGAGTGCAGGCCGCCAGGAATATGCTCCACCACAAAGACATAAAGAGCACAAAGAATAAATTTGAGATTATTGTATCGTTGTGGAGTGAGTGGCTTACAAAATTTTTGCCCATTGGAGGGTTGTTTCGTCGAAAATCGCTTCGCCTACCGCGAAGCTTTGCGCTCCCAGGTATGTGATGAAATCTTGCAGAGCGGCGCTCAATGCAGTTTTCATGCGTACATCGGGCTGTACGCCGTATTCCCACCACCAGTTTTGCAGGGTGAGTTTGCGAGCCTTTTTATCGAAGGCGTAATCGCATCGGGCGATGAATTGATCACCATACAGCACGGGCAGTACATAATACCCATATTGGCGTAACTGTTTGGGTTTGTAGACTTCCCAGATATACTCGAAGTCAAACAGCCAGCCGTTCTTTTTGCGGTTCCAGAGCAAATTATCGAGTGGGGCCAGAAACGCGGCGCCGGGCTGCGGGTTTTCGCTTTGTACGCGTTCCAACGCGGGGAGGTCGCGGGCGCGCAGATAAAAGGTTTTATCGGATATTTCAGCAATATTTACGGGAATAATCTCGCCGCGTGCAACCAGCCGCTTTATAATTTCCCGGCGTCGCGGGCTTTTCAGGTTGATGATGCCCAGCCAATGTTCCCCGGCGTTGAGCAAGGCCAGCCCCAGGCTGCCGATGCGGCGCAAGACGTGCCATTCCTGATAGGCGATTTCATCGCTATGCGGGGCGAGTGCGGCCAGCAGGTCAGTGGGCAGTAGCTTTTCGATGCGTTCAAAGTAGCGCCGGTTGTTGACGCGGTGATGCACGCCCAATTGCCCCATGGCATACAGTCCTTCCAGCCCGGCGCGGGAGACTTTGGTTGGCCCCCAGGCCCAATCGGTTTTTTGATCGTCCTTGAAATCCAGCGAGCAAAGCGGGCCGCGCTGCTCGATTTGCTGGAGAATGTGCGGGGCGATCTGCATCACAATTTCGTTGGGCACGCCGAAACGGGCCACCATACGCGCCCGCTGCCGGGCAAAATAAGGCCAATCTTCCACGGCGTAGATGCTGGCGAGTTTATCCCAGCCGTCCATCAGTTGACGGCCTTCATAGAGTAATTCATCGAGCATTTCGGGGCGATAATCGCGTACGCGCGATTGCAACACCAGATCGGGGTTGCGACCTACAACATTAATGGG
>CALCSH010000179.1 GCA_937893815.1 uncultured Anaerolineae bacterium
CCATCTCGATATCGGTATAACCCTCACGGTAAAAAACATCCATATAGGTGGCATTCTGCAGGAAAGTGCCGCGCACCGTCACAGCCTTTTGATTATCGAGTACAGTGCCATATACCAGATATGGCGCTACATCGGCGGCCTTAAACACATTGGGAACGATAAACGTGTTTCGATAATGCTCATCGTGGATCACATTGGGAATCATCACGTCCCCAATCACACCGTTGAGGGTGGCAGCCTTCCCCATGATATACACGCCCAAAACTTCACCAGCATGTGTGGCAACTTCGCTGAGAATATTGTAGGCGGCCATCCCCAGGGGGTAGTCAACATTGAGGATCAACGCATCACTATCCGCCAATGAGCTGAACTGCGGATACCAGATCCGCGGGTCAATCCACTCCGGGTTTACCTTGGAAAGCTCAATAATCTGTGCGTCCACATCAAAATAATGCGAACTGTCTATGCGCAACACACCACTGGAACGCTCGTGGTCACTCCGAATCTGCCGGTACCTTGCTCCCTGCGGCGTTTGCAAAAATTTCTTCAAAACGTAGTAGAGAAAATTTTCGCGACTGGATGGCACGTTATGCTCTTGGATATCCTGCCATTCCTGAATGAGCTGTTCGTCTTTGGTTTCCTGTAAAAAACGAACCAATACTTCGCGATGCTGTAAAGCAAAACCCGATACCAGATTTACCAGACTGTGTGTGTTGCTGGATATAAAATAAACCGGGCGCTCTCGCACGGAAGGCAAAGTGCGCTCGATATTCTCCCACCAGGCATGTGTTGCCCGGCGATATTCACTAAGCGTACCACTGAGCAGGCGAATTTGAAGTTTAAGCGTAGATTTGGCGACGATGGCCAAATTGGAGATAAATTGTTCCCCCCATACCAGCCGCAGGCGTTCCAAATCTTCCACGTCCATTTTCAGGGCTGCCGCCAGTCCATTGAAAGCTTCCGGGCTGCTTTCAATATCCGGAAGGGAAATCGATGATGGGAGCTGCCGCAACAGGCGGTGCAATTTATGCCATTCGATTTGGTAGGCCGTTAACAGGGGCACAACATCATCGATATCGGAGCGACTGGCGATAATGCAGGCCAACGTATCGGCGCCATCGAAATAACAGCGGCGGCGGCGTGCTCTTGCAACCACCGATTGCCAACTTTCCACATCGCCAACACCCTCACGCCGGAAGACTTCCGTGCTCTGCCCCAGGATTACTGTTTTGACCTGCGAAATGCAATCGGGCAGGCGCAGAATACCATAGATGAACGCCGAAAGGTCGGGTGTTTCGCCGCGGGCGTTGGGGTGTAGCAATGAGTTGGTGCCGGAGTGAACTTCTTCCAGGGTGCGAATTTGAACATCCGAAGTCGAGCGCAGCAACGAGTAGTATGTGCGCAAGTAAAGTTCTACTTCTTCCGATGCAGTATACGGTACAGTTCGTTCCATCAGGCGCTCTTTTCTCGCGGCATCGCGCGTCGAACAGCAAAATCCACCAGATACACTCCGACCAAAATGGCCAACCCGCCCAAGAGAGCCACTGGCAAAATTGCCTCGCCAAGCATCAGTGCGGCGACAACTACGGTGACGAGCGGCTCCAAATAGATCAACGAGCCAACCTGAGACATGGATGCCGATTGCAGGCCGTCATACCAGAAAATATATGCCACCCCGGAGCACAAAATGCCTAAAAACAGGATGCCCATCCAGCCATCGAAAGTGAGCAATGAAATTTCAGACAATCCCGGTCCGGCGAAAAGCATCACGGAAGTGAATAACCAGCCAAAACCCATCACATACAACATCATACGCGCGGCAGAAAAGCGCTGCAGAGGACGGCGCGAGAGCAGCGAAAAAACAGCCCAATTCGGCGCGCTGAGTAAAATATACAAGTTGCCCGGCATTCCACTACTTTCAAAACCTAACTTTGAGAGATCGCCTTTTGTAATTACCAGCAACACACCCAGGGCAGCCAGCCCAATGCCCAAAATATGCAGCCAACCCAAACGTTCACGTAAGAATATCCATCCCAGCAACGCCATGAAAATCGGGATGGTTGCTACAATCCACGAAGTTGTCGAGGCGGATGCGGTTTTTAACCCCGTCGCCTGCAGCCATTGATGAAACGCGATCCCTAAAAAGCCCAACAGCGCAAAATAGGCAGCATCACGCCCCGAGGGAAGAAATAGCTGCCGTCTGAATGCGACAACAGCACCAATCACCAGAAAGCCCATCAAAAAACGCAACCAGATAATCGTCATCGGGGAGACATCGCGCAGAGCAACTTTGGTGGCGACAAACGAGGCGCCCCAGACGATAACCGCAAAAGTCGCCTTGATCATTGGTACCGTGTTGGAATTCGGCTTTGTCACTAGAACAGGCGAATAAAGGGGTTCATCGAGCGCGCCCAGGGGATCGCAACCAGGATCAGCAATAATGCCACCGAAAACCAGATGGCCGCCTGGCGGAATTTTTCCCCGTTTTGTTCTGCCTTCTTAGTTTTGGCGCTGCCAATATGCGATACTACTACAGCCAGGAGCATCGGTGGAATATGTTCCATCACAATCGCCTTGTCCAGAGCCGCATTTCCTTTGATCAGATACAAAACCAGCCCCAGCAGCAATTGAATATCAATCGCAGAGGTGAGCACAATCATTAACATGCGGTCTACCACTTCCCAACTGCGTTTGCCGCGCCAACCCGTATACGCACGGAAGAGGACGACCAAAAACAGCGCCAGAACTACCCAACGCAGGAAATTATGAATAGATAGAAGTACGATATTGGTTAGCGTCATACGATTTCTCCTTTTAGATCCTACGATCACATATCAAACGATATACGACTCCACTGAAAAAACTACCGTGCAGGTGTT
>CALCSH010000180.1 GCA_937893815.1 uncultured Anaerolineae bacterium
AGATCACTGCGCCACCTGCTTCGCCGACGGCGTCCAGGTGGCCACCGGCTGCACTTTCGGCAAGGGCAATATCCAAAAGCAACATTATGGCAAATGGGGTCTGACCCTGATTGACCGCAAGCAAAATAAAGCTGTGCGGGTAGTTCCGCGTGCCGAGGTGATGGCCGCTAATAAGAAAACCGAATTTATGGTCAAACGCAAAGCCGGTGTCCCCCCAACGATGATTCCGGATGAAATTTCGCAGCCGCTGGTTGAGCGGGTGATGAACATGCCTGGCGAGCAGCTGTACACGATCAGCGAGGTCTTCGACTACACCTGGGAAGCCGCCCCGCATACCTTCGAATCGGTGGTTTGTGACGAATGCGGTGAGATGGTGGTAGAGCGTAATGCCCGCGTTCAGGATGGGCGCGTTCTGTGCATCCCCTGTGCCGGGTTGGGGTAGAAATTTTCAAATAACAACTATCACTTATTCAGAGCAAGGAGAAGAAAAATGTCTCAAAATGATTTTGACCAATGGCTTAAAGAACTTGACCTGAGTTTTTGGGGTACGGCCCAACATAAAGTTACTCCCGCTCAATTCTTCGAGCGGCAGAAAAGTGAGAATGCGGTGCTTTTGGATTTGCGTTCACTGGAAGAAGCCGGCTACCTGGCCTTGCCCTTAGCCCTCCATATCCCTATTGATGAACTGCCGGATCGCTGGAGGGAAATCCCCAGCGACCGTCTGGTAGCAACTTTTTGCTCGTCGGCCACGCGCGCCGTGGTCGCCTGGGTTTATTTGCAGTTGCATGGGTTGGAGAACGTCCGTATTTTGGATGCCCACTACAATGACCTGACCGCCGAACTCACACCCGGCAAGGTTCACAAACGCACCCGTTAACAAGATTCCAGGTCTGGCAGGTCTTCACGATGATCTGCCAGACCTCCTTCGCCTGTTGAAAAGAGATATGCCAATGAATACCTTCTACCTCGCTCTACCGATCTTCTTCGTCATCGCCTTTGTCTTTTCGATGCTGGGCATGGGCGGCTCACAGCTCTATATTCCCATTCTCTATTGGATGGGGATGGATTTCAAAACCGAGGCTATTCCCCTGGGGATGCTGCTCAACTTGGTTAATAGCAGTTCGGCGGCCATCACTTACGGGCGCAAAAAATTGATTGTCTGGCGGGTGGCCATTCCCTTTGCTGGGGCAATGATCCTCTTCGCCCCGCTAGGCGTGTGGCTAAACGTGCAATTACCTGTTAAACCTCTGCTGATTTTCTTTGCACTGTTCACTGCTATCGCAGCGCTGTTGATGCTTTCAGGTTGGAAACCCACGCAGGGAGAAATGTCCCCGCGTGGGCGTCTCGTCCTGGGACTGACCGCTGGTAGTGGCTTGGGTACTATCGCCGGGCTGATTGGGCGCGGCGGCGGCTCTTTCGTCGTGCCGCTGCTGTACATTGCCGGATTGGAAGCCAAAATGGCTGCAGCTACCTCGGCCTTGGTAGTGACTGCCTCAGGCCTATCCAGCTTTATCTCTCACCTGTCAACAGCGGCTCAGCCCCAATGGGGGGTATGGATTTCCACTGTGGTTGCCGTATTGCTGGGCAGCCAGTTGGGTTCGCGGCTGATGGCTGGGCGGATGAAATCCCAGGCCGTCAAACTAGTCTTTGGCTGGGTGCTACTGGGCGTGGCGGCGTTAATAATCATCAAGGATGTCATCTTGAAATGATGACATCCTTAGCAAAAGAGAATGCTACGAGATGAAAATATTTATTGCCAGGAACTTCGTTTTGATGATATTGGTAAGCGCCTGTATCGTCGCACCCGTATACGCTCAAGCATCTGACCCACCACCAGTGGTACACGCAGTTTTCTTTTGGATGGACGGTTGCCCTCACTGCCATGAAGTGCTGGATAACGTCCTGCCCCCTTTGCAGGAGAAATACGGCGCGCAGTTGGATATCTTGCTTGTAGAGGTCGTCGGAATGGATGATGTGAACCGCCTCTACGATATCGCTGCAACTTATGGATTATCTCGTGACCAGGTGGGCGTGCCGTTTCTCGTTATCGGTAACCAGGCGCTGGTGGGCTCACAGCAGATCCCGGAGGAACTGCCCGGCTTGATCGAATATCATCTTACCCAGGGCGGCGTGGAGAGATCATCCATCCCCAACCTGAACGAGTTTCTCAGTCAGAGCACGCCAGTTCCGGTGCCTACTCCTACCTTGTCCGGCGCAGTTGTGCGAGTGATTCTATTCACCACGCTGGACTGCAGCGATTGCCAGCTCGAAGTCGGCGCGGCGCTGGGGCCTGTGCGAGAAAAATATGGCCAACAATTTGAGCTCCGTACAGTGAACATTGTAACTGCGGAGGATGTGGAATATCTTTACCAGGTAGCCGAGGCTTACGGAAAAACAATCCAGGAGGTGGATTTGCCGTTGATCATCATCGGGGAACATGTTTTGATCAATGAGCAGATTGTTGCTGAACTGCCCGATCTGGTAGCAGCTTACCTGTCCACAGGCGGCGTAGATTGGCCTTCCATCCCAGACGAGCAGGAAACGGTTTTACCACCCGATCCAGACACGACTGCTTCTGCAACAGCGCATTCCAACGGCTTCACTCTTGCTATCGTCATCATGGTGCTGATGCTAGCCGCGCTGCTATACAGCTTGGTCTCGCTTTGGCGAGGCGCTACCTTCCCCCTGCCCACATGGGCAGACTGGCTGATTCCCGTGCTTATCGTCTTCGGTGTTGGTGTGGCAGGCTATCTCTCCTATGTCGAGACGCAATCCGTCTCAGCCATTTGTGGTCCCGTTGGTGATTGCAATACTGTGCAGCAAAGCCGCTATGCAAAATTGTTTGATTTTCTGCCCGTAGGGGTGCTGGGATTGCTTGGCTATCTTGGTTTGATCGCTACCTGGCTGACGCGTCGCTTCCTACCTAAACTGGAAAAGCCAGCCGACATCGGTTTTTGGGGGATGGCCTTCTTTGCGGTGATCTTCTCGCTCTACCTCAC
>CALCSH010000181.1 GCA_937893815.1 uncultured Anaerolineae bacterium
CCTATTGGCCGCTTCATTTATTGGTTAAGCCATGGGTGCGCCGGTACCCTACATCAGCTGATAAATTTTGGTTTTGGAAAAACACAATTCTTGACCCTCACTGAATTTCCTAGCAACTGAAAATTTGACACTTTTTTGACACCGGGGGGATACACTTTATCATATGTCAGCCGATATCAAAGGTAAACCTGTGCCCAAACCTAATCTTTCCAATCCCCCGAACACTTTTGTCATTCGCATCTGGCAGGAATGGTCAGTAGATGGGTCAACCTGGCGGGGAAACATCGAACATCTGGAAAGCAAAAAACGATCTGGATTTCAGGATTTTGAACGTATGCTGGCTTTTTTTCGCTCTTTTGAAATGTTCATGGAACAAGAGCGTCAAGATAATAATGAGGGTTAATCAACGGTAATATAGGCTGATTTAAGGAACGGGAGGGTTCTATTATGAAACGTCTAATATATTCGCTTTTTGGAACGATGGTTTTTACGCTGATCCTTACAGCCTGCGGAACTCCATCTGGGGGACCCCAGACCTGGCTGGATTGGCCGCTAGATGACTCTACGCACCCTTTAGAACCACTTACTCTCCAGGCGCATGCATCGGATGAAGATGGGATTGGGTTATTCGAATATTATGCCAACGATACACTCTTGTTCAAAATCGATGCAGATGGTAGCAGGCTGGGCGAGGCCATTGCCGAGTGGGCACCTGCCGAACCAGGTGTTTACAAGATCGATGTCAGGGCGATAGATACGAGTGGCAATACAGGCTCAAATGCCACTGCTGTGATCACCGTTGATGGCAAGTCGAATTTTGACGAATCAGTGCAGATTACAGACGTAGAATGCTCAGATGGACTAGCGGTCAATGTAGATATCAATATTATCGCACCGGATGGAATCGTTTCATATTCTGTGTTCTCGACTTGGGTTGCCGCCGAAGTCGGTGAATCTTTCACCAAACCCTTACCGGGAAATATAAACAAACGTGTCCAACTGGTAGAGCCCTATACCGATGACATGGTTCGTAACCACCAGATTGGTCTGAAAGTGGAGATCGACGGCGCCCCCACTCCACGCTACGCATACGCTTTCGAGCCGAACAACCTCTGCCCAGGACATTACCAGGCGCCTGTTGTGGTTCCCCCCCCTGGACCAACCGCACCACTGGCAACTGCGCACACCAACGCCAACTGCCGGGGTGGACCGGGGATTGATTACGCAGTGATTACATCTTTATCTGAAGGACAAAGCGCGGCTATCGTAGGGCGCAGTACCGACAGCAGTTGGTGGGTGCTTGATCCCGGAATAGGCGGTGAAATTTGCTGGATTTCAGGAACGGTCGTGGATGTTACGGGCGAGATAACTGGTGTGGCGGTTATCTCCGCACCGCCACTACCAGCAGAACCACCAGTGGCTGATGAACCACCTGTTGTGATCGAACCCCTGGCTCCTGTTGACACCACGCCACCCAGTTTCTTTAGTACCGGGGTCTCGCCTGATCTTATCCTGACAGAAGGCGGCGGATGCCCGAGCTACAAGCGCACAATCACGCTTGCTGCTGCGATTAGTGACGAGAGCGGCCTGAGCAGCGTGATCGCCGATTGGTATATCGGCGGGGCAGAAAGCGGACAGGTTACTCTCTCGGAGGGCGGACTCGGTTACTGGGCTACCATCGGACCGGTGAACACTGTCGGGGCAATGGAAGTGTATATCACCGCCCGGGATACTTTCGGCAACGTTTCCGAAAGCGACACATTATATGTCACAGTCAATAATTGCATTGAGTAAATAGGAGATTCAGATGAAGAAGTCTCGTTCTTGTCTGTGGTTGGCCTTCCTGTCAATCCTTCTGGTGCTGCTTGCTGCAGTTGGGTACTTGATCGTGCGCGGCGCATCGAAAGTCAATGTTGAAGCCAGCCTGCCGCCCACTATTATTGTAAACTCTCCTACGGCGGGTGAATCTATCGCAGCAGGTAGTTTTCTACTGGCCAACGTTACCGCCACAGGACAAAATCCCATCGCGCGCATCGAATTATGGCTGGATGGATCGCTGCTGGAAACCCAAATACCTGGCACAGAATTAGGGGAGGTGACCACCTTCTACGCCACAGCCAGCATACCAATGACCGAGGGGCCTCATATGTTCTCTGCCCGCGCAGTTGACGTAAAGGGGCATGTCGGGCAGAGTCTGCCTGTCTCTGTGCAGGGTAGCCCCAACCTGAGTGAGAACGGGGGCGATGCTTCACAGCCGCAGCCAACACCTCCAGGGCAATCCCCATCTCAACCACCCTCAGGAAACACACCCTCCCAACCTCCCGTCGCTATCCTGCCTCCAGCACCCCTGCCGATCACGCCAGCTGGAGTGACCATTTCGTCAATACTTGAATATAAGCCGATCGACCTCAGCTCTTTATTACCCATTTTCATATCTCTCAGGCCCAAAGCGCCGACATCCCTGCAGGCCGGATTCGAAAACTGCACCATACGCCTGGTGTGGATGGATAATGCTGATACCGAGAAATATTTCAACGTCTGGATGCAGGCCCTCGGTGGTCCGCCAACAGTGATCGCCACCCTAACAGGCTCGCCACAGACCGGCCCGGCC
>CALCSH010000182.1 GCA_937893815.1 uncultured Anaerolineae bacterium
CGGGCGGCGGTGCTTCGGGGGTTGCTTGCTCATCGACCAATGGTACAACGAGATGATCTCCCTCGCCCTCCAGTACCATTTTTGCGTCTTCATAGGCCCACTGTTTTACTCGCTCATCCGACGCTGCCGCAACTACTTGGGTACCCAATACGGCTTGAGTACGCAATAAGGCATTTTGGCGCTCGGCAAGACGGGTTGCTTCCGCGGAAAGCTGACGCATCTCATTCACTCGTGAACTGAGGCCTAGAACCAATAACACCAGGATCACGATAGCTACGATGAGCATCAAATAACGACCACTGCGAAAGAAATCAATCATACTTCCATCTTACCGCGACAAATTCGGCATCGCAAGACCCTACTTCCGAAAAACAAATCTTGTTGGCAAGATCATTGCATATTTTGTACCAACAAAAAAGCTCTCGATTTCGCAATCAAGAGCTTGTGCCGAAGGTGGGAGTCGAACCCACACTCCCGTACGGGAACTACGCCCTGAACGTAGCGCGTCTGCCTATTCCGCCACTCCGGCCTACACAAGGCAAGATTTTACTCGTTTTCCTGGTTTTGTCAACAGGATTATTATGTTTCAGACCTCCCCGTGCTATAATTTCTGCGAAAGGGCACTATCTATGGGTACAACTATTCAACAAATACTGATTACATTAACCACCTATCCCGGCAACCTAATCTATCATATGGCGCTGGCTTTTTCGATCGCTGGTGCTTTACAAGCTGCCCTTTCATTTTGGCAAGACAGCCAATTTCCTCAAGGCCGCCGCATGGTGATTGGCTTATTGGCATTGTTAGGTATTCGCTTTGTCCTCTTTATCAGCGCGGGACTCACGCAGCAAGGACTGGCCAATCCTCATATTCTGTTGCCAATTCTTGACCGGGCAGCGACTCAACTCAGCTTGGTAATTATCCTTTGGCTATGGGTTTTTCCAGAGCCTGTCCGCGTTGCCGATGCGGCTAGTGGATTGCTGGCCCTGATCACGATCTCGGCTTCCGTGTTTAGTTTTGTGTGGTGGGCTGATCATTATTCCACCTCGACGTTTAATATTTTATGGCTCGATGTTGGCTGGGAACTTTATGCGCTGGCACTGATTATGCTGGGTATAATTTTTCTGATCATCCGACGCCCAAATGGCTGGGCCTATGGACTGAGCATGTTACTGATTAGCGCCCTCGGCCATATTCTGCATCTTTCAGCACCACTAACTGATAGCGATTTTCCGGAATTTGTGCGTTTAGCACAAATGGCTGCCTACCCGCTGCTTTTTACATTGCCGCGGCGTTTTGCCCCCCCCGCCAAAGAAAGCAGTCTAGCAAAAACAGTATCAACGCCCATCGTTGCACCGATTATCTATTCATCCACTTTTCAGGAGCGACCGCTCTATGGGATTGAACCAGCCCGCTTCGAATCCATTTTGGCGATGCTCGGCGAATCATCACTGCTCAAATTTAGCCAGGCTCTCACCCGTACTGTCGCCGAGGCTATGCTGGCAGATATTTGTCTTCTTATCTATCCACCTGACGGCGCGGGGCAACTAACCATTCCGTGTGGATACGATCTCATCCGGCAAGAAATTTTGAGTAGCATGGCTCTAGATGAAAACAAACTTCCCATGCTGGCCGCCGCTATGAAGAAAAGTCGGGCGCTGCGGCTTCCCGCGAGCAGTACCTCACAAGATTTGACCAACCTCGGTGGCAAACTCGGCCTGGGAACCACCGGCCACCTTCTGGCAGGTTTCGTCCCTACCCCGGAGGGGGAAACCTCTATGGGGCTTATCCTGCTCTCTCCCCACTCCGATCGCCGCTGGAGTCGAGATGATCAAAACTATCTCGATGGGATCGCTCGCGGATTGGCTCCAATCTTGCAACAAACCTGGGAGCAACAGTCCACCCAAGATAAATTAGAAAAAACACAACAAGAACTGGAGAATCTCCAGACACTTTTCGAAAGCGCTCAGGCACGTAACGATTCCTTACAAACAGAGTTAGCCGCCGCTCCACAGGAAATGCCCGCTCGGAAACAAAATCAAAAAGTTGAACTGCAGAACGATCACCTAAAAAAGGCCGAAGATACAATGGCTCGATTGCAAGTTGAAAACCGGCGGCTCGGTGAAATGGTGGAAAGTCTGATCAGCGATGCCGACACGCATGAACTCACCACATCGGGTCAACTCAAACGAGAATTACATCAATCGTTGGAAGAAATCGCACGACTAAAAAATCATATTCTGGAGCTGGAAAAATCAGGCTTACAGCAACTGGCTACAGCCAGCGAGTTAGATGAAGGTCAGACGACCGGTATGACAGCGATTCAAAGCGAAGTATTTTCATCCATCGCACAAGATTTACGCCAGCCAATGTCATCCATTGTTGGGTATACTGATCTATTGCTGGGCGAATCCGTGGGGATTTTGGGAGCCTTACAGCGCAAGTTTCTAGAACGCATTCAAGCATCCACGGAACGCATGATGACGCTGCTGGATGATTTGATCCGGGTAACCATGCTCGATGGAGAGCAGTTCCAACTCAACCCAGAAACGGTTGACCTCGGCAATGCGATTGACAAAGCGATTGCCGATACCAGTAAACAACTGCGTGAAAAGAATATAATCTTGCGAGTTGACCTACCTGATTCTCTGCCCCATATTCACGCCGACCGGGACGCTTTGCAGCAAATCCTTATTCACTTGCTGAAGAACGCAGGTAGTGTTTCACGCGCAGAAGGGGAAATTTTCCTGCGCGCAGAAATTCAGGCATCGGATCGTGCACAAGATTTCGTACTCATCCAAATCGCCGATCAAGGCGGCGGCATACCCAAAGAAGATTTGCCACGAGTATTTTCACGACTCTACCGCGCCGATAACCCCCTGATTGAGGGAGTCGGCGATACCGGAGTTGGGTTATCCATCGCTAAAACCCTGGTCGAAGCGCACCAGGGTCGCATTTGGGTAGATACCGAAATGGGCGCAGGCTCCGCCTTCAATGTGCTACTCCCGCTTTCCAATGAACATCCGCATCGCAAGGGGTTTGGCGAATGAATTGGAGCCGAGAATTAATGGCGGGCTTGTTGACGGCCTTTTTCTCCACCGTGCTTTTGGGCGGCAGCCTGGTACTCGCCATTAGCGAGGGCCAAGTGGCAACGGCATCGAAAATCTCGGCAACACCCACCTTATCGGCTACACCATTACCAACAACATTGCCGGGCGAGCCTACCTATACCGCTTCGGTAACTTCGCTCCCTACGAGCACGCTTACCCCTATTCCGCCCACAGTTTGCCCTGCACCTGATGGCTGGCAAGAGATTACCCTCAACGAAGGCGACTCGCTCGATAGTCTGGCTGCAACATACCAGGTTTCTGCTAACGAATTATCCGATGCGAACTGCCTGTTAACCAGCAGCTTGCCGACAGGCGCGAGCTTTTTTGTTCCACCCTTGCCCGCCACAACAACCGCTACCCCCAAGCCAAGTCCCTACCCGACCGCGCCACCGACCATCATAGCTTGCCTACCATCCTATGGCTGGGTTTCTTATCTCATAAAACCGGGTGACACCATTTTTAGCATCGCACAGGCGCACGGAATCAGCAGCACGCAACTCCAACAAGGAAATTGCCTGACATCTACCACGATCTACGCCGGTCAGAGCCTTCTGGTGCCCTATGTTGCCGCCACACGCACACCTACCAAAACATCCACGCCGACACCTACGCGCACCATTGTGCTTCCATCGGCGACAACGATCTCATCGGCTACGGCAACCACTGTGCCCCCTACCGCGACCAATACTGTTAGCTTGCCATCGCCAACGGCCAGCCCAACAACGCCACCTACGGCAATACCATCACCAACTGCCGCGCCGCCCACAGCAACCAATACGCCTTCAACCGTCCCGTAGGCTTTCTGGGGGATAGCCACATTACCGTTATGGCCGTAATGAAACGATACTTCTGGATTTTCGCATTCGCCTTGCTCTCTGTGAGTTGCTCCACGGGATTAATTGGGGTGGCTCCGCGGGGTTTAGCTCAAACTACTCCCGAGGGTGCAGCAACCATCTCGCTGGCTACCATCGCGCCCGATGCCAGTGCGACGCCCACCCCCTTCATGCCTATTCCCCCCACTCCAACATATATACCCACCCCATTCCCCAGCCCCGTACCGACAGCCACGCCCAAACCACCGCCCACGGAGCAACCCACCAGTAATAATCCGCCCGCGGATACGATCAATAATCCGCAAGACCAGATCAATATTCTCTTACTAGGCTCAGATCAACGCCTCGGAGAAGTTGGTTTCCGTACTGACACCATTATTCTGCTCAGTGTCAACACACGACAAAAAACTGCCAGCATGACCTCCTTTCCGCGCGATTTATATGTATATATTCCCGGTTGGGTTTACCAGCGCATCAATACCGCCATGTATCATGGCGGTTTCCCCCTGTTAGCAGAAACCTTGAATTATAACTTTGGCGTTAAGGTTGACTACTATGTTCTGATTGGCCTGGATGCTTTCATTGAAACGATAGATAGCCTGGGCGGTGTCGAAGTAAAGGTAGGGCAAACACTCAGCGACCAACGTACCGGATTTGGCTATTACACTGCCAAGGCTGGCAATATGCATATGGATGGTTCCACGGCATTGTGGTACGCGCGCTCTCGCTACACCACCAGCGATTTCGATCGAACCCGTCGTCAACAAGAAGTTATTCAGGCAATTGCATTGCGACTTCTCAGCCTCGATGGATTTGAAAAAGCGGACGAACTCTTCGATATATACCGCAAATACGTGACTTCCGATCTAAAATGGGCCAATCTTGCCCCGCTGGTTCCTGTCGCGGCGCATATTGGGGAACCCGACAGAATTCAGCATTATTATGTCGGGCCTGCGCAAGTCATCCCGTGGACAACTCCGGGAGGCGCGCAAGTTTTACTGCCCCAGGAAGCAGCTATTCGTGCGGTATTGCAGCAGGCCGTTGGAATTCCCTGATCATCAACTGGCATGCAAACCGATGAAAGAGCCGAATTGATTAGCCAATGCAAACTCCCAAAATATGACTCTACTGCAAAAAGCCGATGACGGAGATGTCCGCCGGAATATATG
>CALCSH010000183.1 GCA_937893815.1 uncultured Anaerolineae bacterium
AATTCTTTGGGTTTCACGGACTTCGCTCAAAAATCCGCGCTCGCATGGCTTTTATCGTTTCTTTGCCTGGGAAGCTATTCTATTACTCGTTCTTCTCAATCTCCAATTTTGGTTTGTGGAGCCGCTGGCATGGCACCAACTTATTGCCTGGACTCTGCTGCTGATTTCTTTATATATCGTCATCGTAGGCTTTCGCCTGTTACGCCGCGGAAAGCCCGATAATTCTCGCACCGACGCTGCTTTGCTGGATTTGGAGAAAACCACCCAGTTCGTGACGAGTGGTCTATATGCCTATATCCGTCATCCGCTGTATAGTTCGCTGCTCTATTTGGCTTGGGGAACTTTTTTCAAGCATTTGACGTTGACAGGAATAGCATTGGTCGCATTGGCAACTGTTTCGCTGACCCTGACCGCAAAAATGGAAGAAGCAGAAAACCTGCATTATTTCGGTGCCGCCTATAGCGAATATATGCAGCATACGAAAATGTTTGTTCCGTATGTTTTCTGATGTGGAGATCATGATGGCAAGTATACAGGGTATTGGTGGTGTGTTTATCGAGAGCAATAATGCGCAGCGTCTAGCAGAATGGTATCAGAATGTGTTGGGGATCGAGATGGAAGCCCACCCCGAGGGGATTGGATATTTCCGGGTCTTTCCCTCGCGGGATGCTGATTCTGGTATTCTTCGGGAAAATCCAGTCTTTGCGATCAATCAGGCCCGGGAGCGAATCCTGACCTCGGGCAGTGGCTTCACCCTCAACTTACGCGTGGATCACCTGTTTCCTTATTTGGATCAACTCAAAGAGCAGGGTGTCGCTATCGAAGAAAACATCCTGCAATGGGAGCGCGGCCGCCATGCCTGGATCCGCGATTTGGATGGCAACCGCGTTGAACTCTATGAAGAAATCCTGGTTGATGAAGCATGACCGAATTCTTTGATCGCCATTGGCGTAAAGTGGCATTTTTGTTAGGGTTAGCGGGTTTTGGTTTCATCCTATTGATTACCTCCCGATACGGAGCCGGTGTTTCTGGCGATGCGGTCGATTATCTTTCCACGGCCGATAGTTTGAAGCGCGGCGCTGGTTTTACCGATTTTGCCGGGGAGCCATATATTTACTGGCCGCCCTTGTATCCGTTGCTGTTAGCAGGGCTGAGTTGGATGTTGCATCTCGATACATTCGTGGTGGGTTGGTGGTTGAATGCGCTGGGGTTTGGTGTTGTTATTTATTTGATGGGGGTTTTGCTACGCAAAATATTTCCCGCAGAGCCGCTTTGGTGGGTGTGGGGTTCACTGACCATTCTGACATCGCTTTCGCTGGTGCAGTTGGCCGCCAATATTCTTTCGGATGTGGTCTTTATTGTTCTCTTGATGCTCTATGCAGTTTGGGGCGGAAATTATTTAGAGCGCCCCACCAGGAAATGTTTGATTGGGTTGAGTTTATTGGCGGGAGCGGCGGCTGTTTTGCGCTGGCATGGCGTTTTGGTTGTGGCTTCGGTAGTCTTGCTGGCCTTGATTGCCAGGCGGGGTAGCCGAAAAATTGCCCTGATCGATGCCGTATGGTCTGGTGGATTGGCTTCGCTTCCGTTTGCTTTGTGGGTATTTGGCAGGAATTATCGCTTGTTTGGCTCGTTTCTGGGCTATCGCGATACTGCGAATATCAATCGGCTGACAAATTTTGGTGATGCTTTTCAAAAAATAGCGCATTGGTTTTTGCCGGAGCAATTATTGAACCGTTTTCCAGCCGTCTGGCTGATGGCTGGCGGGCTGATCCTATTGTTGCTGTTTACTTCCAAAAACACTTTGAAGCAATTCGCGATGCAACTCCTTGCCCATCAGAATCTGCCCTGGCTGATTTTTCTCTTTCTCGATTTTATTTTCATCATCCTGACTTCTATTCCCTACGATCATGCAGCGTATTTTGATGATCGGTATGCAGTTCCGTTGTTCGGTTTCGTGGTGTTATTGCTGGGATTGGGAATTCAGCACTTATTGCTCAAACCCTTGAGCAAACGCAGGCCAGTTGCGCGTTTACTGCTCATTGCTGTCATGGCGCTTTGGCTGTTGTATCCGGCGTATCGCATTTATAAATATGCGCTTGTTACCCGGGAACACGGAGAGCAGACCTACAATATGTACAATTCCGAACGTTTCCGTCAATCGGCATTGGTGAGGAAGTTGTCCGATCCTGGTTTTGATCCTACACAAGCGCTCTACAGCAATTATCCAGCCGCGGTATATTTTTATACTCGTCAAATAACCCAACGGGCGCCAATTTCGTCTTCGGGTGAACCCACGGATTATGATGATCTCTATACTCGCTTTGCCAATTGGCCGCCAGAAGAGCAGGCCACTTTGATCTGGTTTTTACCCAATGATTGGCATTACTATTATACCCCGGACGATTTAACCGCTGTGGCCGAACTAAAAATAGAATTTAGCAGCCCAGATGGAGAAATTTATTCCGTGACCCGAAATGACAAGTAAAGGGAAATTAATATGATCCGGAGAATTGTGGCATGGCTCGGAGTTGTAGCGCTGACCTTTGCCTGTGTTGTGTTGCCTCAGCCCGCCGATGAAAATCCCGCCTCCACAGTGGATTCTCCGCAGACTGGGCAAAAATCGATTGATGAGGCACACCCCCAAATCTGGGCACCTCCACGCAAAGTCTCAAAGAGCCTTTTTACTTTGCTCAATCAGGTAGGACTTACGCACTTGTACAAGAGAATGCCCGAAAATAGGGGTGTGCGGGGGCGAAGCCTCCGCACACCCCTATTTTCGGGATATTTTTATCGAGTTGCGTAAGTCCTATCCCTTTATGCGGTGAAAGTCTTGCTCTGGCATTGACGATAAATCTTGAATCGAATAGTATTGAAGCACATAGCCACCTGTCTTTTGTGTCAATACACGTCGAATAGATTGTGAGATATCAGGAGAATGAAGATGAAGAAACAATTATTTTTAATGATGATGTTGATATTCACCGTTGTCCTGGGTTTGACCGCATGCAATATGCCCGAAAAAGAAGGTGAAGTAAGCGATATGGATTTAATGCAAACCGCGGCACAAGAAACCGTATCGGCACGGCTAACGGAAGCCGTTGGGGATGCAGTCTTAACGCCATCATTAACACCCGAAGCGGACAGTACGTTGACTGAAACAACAGTCCCGCCCACATCGACTACGGCTCCGGTGTTTGCTGCCACGCAAACGCCTTTACCTTGTAATTGGGTGGCATTTGTCGATGATGTTACCTATGCCGATAATACACAAGTCATGACAGGAACCTCTTTTGTGAAGACTTGGCGCCTGAAGAACATTGGCACTTGTGCCTGGACTTCCGGTTATCGTTTGATTTTTAGCCATGGGGATCGCATGAATGCGCCTAACGAAGTTTCGATTACTGGTGGCACAATTTCTCCTGGCGAAACTGTAGATATTTCGGCCAGCCTGGTGGCGCCAGCATCGCCTGGGACTTATCAGGGCGATTTCTTGCTGCGCTCATCCGATAATGTTGTCTTTGGTCTGGGCGGAAATGCCGATAAAAGTTTTTGGGTGAAAGTGGTAGCTGTGGCCCCGAATACAGCTACATCCACATCAACGGCCACAGCGACCTCCACTCCAACAACAGGGCCGAAAGCCGATTTGCAAATCAATTTGCTCGAACTAAACCCGGTCACGCCTACAAAGGGCAATCCTGTAGATGTGAAAGTTCAGGTCTATAATTTCGGCACAGCCTTGGCCGTGGGACCTTTCACCGTAGCCTGGTATCCGGGAGAAAATTATGCAACGCCGGGCTGCACCTGGAATGTGGATAATGTAAATCCCAATGGCGGGCGAGTGCTTACCTGTACATATGCGGGTTATCCCAGCCCCTACGCCAGCATTAACACCAAAGCCATTGCCGACACCACGAATACAGTTCCTGAAAGTGATGAGGGCAATAACACTATGCTTGTCTCTATTTCTGTAAATCCATAAATTCTATGATTGTGGCTAATTTAGAAAAAAATCCCTGCTTATTTCGTTAAGGCTGGGATTTTTACTTTGCTTTCGACTTGACGATTTTACTCTGAAAGCGGTAGAATCTTTGCTTGTAGGATGCCAGAAAGTTTTCGTTGGACCTGAAAAGTAAGACAACGGCTCAAG
>CALCSH010000184.1 GCA_937893815.1 uncultured Anaerolineae bacterium
CAGTGGAAAGTACTTTCATGTCGAAGAGACCACTTGTATTGCCCAGGGCGATTCAGCGTGTACAATAGAGATACTTAAAGTACCTCTCGGCTAACCCATGCAAAAGATTATTCTCTCAACCCACCGTCATGTCCATCCATTTAATGAACCTGCGCGCGATCTACGGGTTCTGAATAAACCACTATGGCTCATTCAGCGCGATGTGCTTACGCCATATGTTGAGAGTGAAATCCAGGTTCCACCCAATGCACCGTTGCCAAATTTCTCTGGACCGGCACTGGTTTATCGCGATAATCTTTATTTCGATACCGAATATATAAAAATATTTCTTGCTGAAGCCACACAACGCGCCTATCCATCCCGCGCTGCCTGCTCGGAAAACGACCTCGCATTTCGTGAGCACGCCTTACCGCTATCGCATTCCTACGAAAAAGCGGGAGAAATTTATCTTCTCGATCTATGGTATTACCCCAACGGATTCGATTCCAATAGCCAACCGCTGGTCATCGATCTCTTGCCGAGCGAGGTGGGCTACTACCACGTGCCTACCTACATGGCCACCGAATCAGGCGATCTCACTTTTCAGGTGCCGTTGCGCAGCATTATCGCCATCGATGCCTGGACGCACATCTTCATTACGGATGTCGTCTTTGGCCTATTCTCACGCGGCGCACGTTTCGAAAAACACCTGAACGAAAACCCCTGGTTTAAATTGAAAGTATTGGCAAATGCCATGTATGAGGGTAAACAAGTCTTAGAATCTTCTGGCGTTGTCACCATTGGGCGCAATTGTGTCATTGATCCCTCCGCGGTAATCCACGGTCCGACAACCATCGGCGATAATGTGACCATTGGCCCCGGTGCGGTTGTCGAGAATTGCATCATTGGCGATAACGTTAATATCGGGCAAGGCTGCCAGGTGATGCTTTCCGTGATTGGCGACGGCGCTTTCCTGCCCTTCCGCGCATCCTTGTTCATGACCACCATTATGGATAACAGCATGGTGGCACAAAATACCTGCCTTCAAATGTGTGTCATCGGGCGCAACACTTTTATTGGCGCAGGGTCAACCTTCACAGACTTCAACCTCATTCCCACCCCACTCAAGGCCTTGGATGGGGATGGAAAAATTTTACTGGATGCCAACCGGCCTGTGTTGGGAGGCTGCGTGGGGCATAATTGCCGCCTGGGATCAGGGATGATCTTCTTCCCGGCACGCACCATCGAATCGGATGTTGTGTTGGTTGCATCTCCCGAGCGCAGAGTTGTCGCCAAAGATATTTGCTATGAAGAGAGCGACCATCATCGCTTTGATTTTGCAAATCTGCACCATCGCCTATACCCTCGTCCGGGCGAAATAGAGCATGAAACCTGGTAAATCGTGGATTCTTTCGCCTTTATCATCCATCCGATTGACCCGAAACGCGACGTCAGTCGCAAGTTCCCATTTTTAGGACGTATTTTACCCGTCCCCCTCATCAATTTCTTCTCCACATTTTTCCCGCCTGTATATCTCTCTGAAATTGAAGGCATTACATCGCAGTCCACCGGGAAACAAATCCGTGGCTGGTTAATCGCGTGTCCACTTACAGCAGCGCGTATGTTAGAATTACCCCAGAAAGTAGCCTATACCAAAATTATTCAAACAGGTCGTCTGGCCGAACGCTTAGGCGCACAAATATTGGGTCTTGGCGCGTTTACTTCCGTAGTTGGCGATGGCGGCATTACGATTGCAAATGCACTCGATGTACCAGTGACCACTGGTGATGCTTATACCATTGCTGTGGCTGTCGATGCGGTGACACAGGCCGCTGAACAAATCGGGCTACCGATCCAACGAACTGCGGCGGCTGTTGTGGGCGCCACCGGGGCGATTGGGAAAGTATGCAGCGAATTGCTCGCCGAAAGAGTACCGGAGCTTTATCTGATCAGCCGCGATCGGCAAAAATTGCACGAGTTGGAACAGCACTTGCAATTACAAACCCGTGCGAATATCCATATCAGTACCGATGTGCGCGATCTAATAAATGCGCAAATCATTCTTACGGTTTCAAGCGCTGCGCAGACAATCATCGAGCCGGAACACCTAAAACCAGGTAGTGTGATCTGTGATGTAGCACGACCACGCGATGTCTCCACTCAAGTTGCGGCCGTGCGCAAAGATGTTCTTGTCATCGATGGCGGCATTGTAGATGTGCCAGGAATCGTCAACTTTAATTTCGATTTTGGTTTCCCAGCCGGAAAAGCCTACGCCTGTATGGCCGAAACCATGGCGCTGGCTCTCGATGAACGCTTTGAAGATTACACCGTTGGTAAAGATATTAGCCGCCAGCGAGTGAATGAAATTGCGAGTATCGCAAAGAAACATGGGTTTCGTCTAAGCGGATTCCGCTCTTTTGAGAAGCCCGTTACCGAAGAGCAGATTAACGAAGTGCGAAAATTTGTTTCACCTGCATCGCTCGAATAAATCAGGCATCGTTTGCGCTCGTCTTTTCGGATAAGTCAATCATGTCCAATAAACAAGTATTCCGCACACGCAACTATAACCTAGGAGGAGCATTGACCTCAATGCCCCTCGCTCAACCGCCTTCACGATAAAGGAGGGTATGATGAGTCAACATCGTTTACTAATTGTTGAAGATGATTTTGACATCTCGAATATGCTTTGCATTTATTTTGCCG
>CALCSH010000185.1 GCA_937893815.1 uncultured Anaerolineae bacterium
GCGATGCGCTGCTCTCGCCAATTTGGTCGATACTGGTTTTCCCGGTGTCGCTTATTCTGGGCGGAATCGCTGCTGCGCTGTTCAGCTTGTTAGTGGCAATCCCCTCTTTTCGCACACGCGGCGATTATCTGGCGATCATCACCCTGGCGGTCAACTTTATATTCAAAAGTGTGATCGAAAATATTGATGTGATCGGCGGGCCGCGCGGCTTCATGGGGATGGGCAAAGTGGTCAAGGCCATGGACGATGTGTTTGCCATGCCCTGGGTAATGGTGTGGACGTTTATTTCTGTAGTTCTCACGATTTATATTGTGCGCAACTATGTCACTTCCACGATGGGCAAAGGCATTGTCGCTATCCGTGAGGATGAGATTGCTGCCGAATTGATGACGGTCAACACCCGCCGCTTAAAAGTAATCACCTTCATGTTGAGTTGTGGTCTGGCTGGCCTGGCCGGTGGTTTGCACGGACACACCTTGAGCTATGTCAATCCCTCGGGCTACTTCATCTTGCAATCAACAATTATGTTGGTGATGGTCTACCTCGGGGGTATGGGGTCAATTAGCGGTTCGGTGATCAGTGCAGTGGGCTTCACTATCTTGTTGGAGCTTTTGCGCCCGCTGGGACTTTTCCGCTGGGTAGCAACCCCGTTGCTACTGATCTTGATTATGCTCTTCCGCCCAACAGGAATCATGGGTAATCGCGAATTGCTCGATGTATTCCCAAAACTTCGTAAATATTTTACATCTTCAGAGGAGGTCATCACCCATGCCAATGCTACGGATTAAGGGCCTCACGCACTATTTTGGCGGCCTAAAGGCTGTGGATGATTTTAACCTTGACCTGGGCAAGGATGAAATCGTTGGCCTGATTGGCCCCAACGGGGCTGGCAAATCAACTGTTTTTAATCTGGCCTGCGGCCTGTACCGTCCGTCAGAGGGCGAATTATCTTTTGAAGGCACCAATCTGATTGGGAAATTTCCTCATCAGATTACCTCACTCGGCATCGGGCGCACGTTCCAGAATATTCGCTTGTGGAACGAGCTTTCGGTTCTGGATAACTTGCGGATAGCTCACTTTTCGCAAATCAAATACGGTATTCTGGATGCTTTTTTCTTCAGTAGTCGTCTGCGCGCCGATGAGAGCAAACTCATTGAAGAAGCCCGTCAACTTCTGGAGCAGTTCAATTTGACCAACTTCGAAAATGAGCTGCCGCGTAATCTCCCGTATGGCTTGCAGCGCCGGGTAGAAATTTGCCGTGCCCTGGTAATGAAACCGCGTCTGTTGCTGCTGGATGAACCCGCGGCGGGCATGAACCCTGGCGAGATATCCGAGTTGATGGACCTGGTGCGCTGGGTGCGAGAAACGTTCAAGGTAACGGTGTGGATTATCGAACATCAGATGCGCGTCATTATGGGTATCTGTGACCGTATCAAGGTGATTGATTTTGGCCGCACAATTGCCGAAGGCACGCCGGTCGAAATCCGCAATAATCCGAAGGTTATCGAAGCTTACCTGGGCGAGGAGGTCGTGGTATGAGTTTACTATCGGTCAAAGACCTGGTTGTGGCCTACGGCGCTATTGAAGCTCTGCACGGCATATCCTTTGATGTCGAAGCGGGCGAAATGGTCACGCTAATTGGCGCCAACGGCGCCGGAAAATCGACATCGCTATGGTCGATTACGCGCCAGCTTCACGAATTGGGCGGCGGTGTGCGTTCGGGCAGCATTACCTATAAAGACGAGAATCTGTTGCAATATGCCGCGCATGAAGTGGTCAATAAATTTCATATCTCGCTGGTGCCAGAAGGCCGGCGCGTGTTTGGCAACCTGACGGTACTCGAAAATCTGAAACTGGCTGCCTTTGGTCGCAAAGACAAACCCGGCATTGCCGAAGATTTGGAACGCGTCTTTGGCATCTTCACCCGCCTGGATGAGCGCAAGCATCAATTGGCCGACTTGCTTAGCGGCGGCGAACAGCAAATGCTGGCTGTAGGGCGCGCCCTGATGACGCGCGGCGAATTGATGCTGCTGGATGAGCCTTCGATGGGATTGGCCCCCGTTTTAGTGCAAGACCTCTTCAAGCAACTTGTAGCGATCAATCAGTCGGGCGTTACCATGCTTTTGGTGGAGCAAAATGCCCACCTGGCCCTCAAACACGCCTCGCGCGCCTATGTGCTGGAGACCGGCAAAATTGTTAGTTCAGGGCTGGCAAAAGATATAGCCAAAGACCCCGAAGTACGAAAAGCGTACCTGGGTGGGTAATTAACGCGAAAGGATGAATGCAGAATGATGAATAAGAAATTCATCATTCTGCATTTTACGTTTCATACATAAATACGGGGGACTCTAGGCCCAATCGCGCAGACTACCTCGTAGTTGATCGTCCCCCAGGCGGCGGCTACTGCCTCGGCGGTGATGCGCTGCCCCCCTTGTTCCCCAATCAACACAACCTCATCTCCGGCTTTTGCTGCCGGTACGCCATCTAACTGCACCATGATCTGATCCATGCACACGCGCCCCACCACGGGGACGCGTTTTCCGCCCACCAATACCTGTTGCCCCGGCAAACGCCGAAAACCGTCGGCATACCCCACTGGAATGGTGCCAATGCGTTCGTGGTTTTGTGTGATATAGCTATGCCCATAGCTGACCCCGCGCCCCGGCGGCAGAGTCTTCACCTGGCTGAGGACGGCTTTCCAGGCCAAAGCTGGTCGAAAGTTGGCCGGTGTGGGGCATTCCGGTGAAGGATGCAGGCCATACAGGGCAATCCCCAGACGCACCAGGTTAAAATGTGCTCCAGGC
>CALCSH010000186.1 GCA_937893815.1 uncultured Anaerolineae bacterium
GGAACCAATGCAAATGTCAGTGAAGCCGATTTGCGCTGGATGGTCACGGCGAATATCTACAAAAACAAGCTGATTGACGCCCTGACAGCAGATATTGAAACCGAAGAAGAGCAGGCCTGGGCGCGTCATATTTTGGTCGCCGATGAAGAAACGGCCCTGAGTGTTATCGAGCGTCTCAACAATGGCGAAGATTTCGCCGCGCTTGCCCTCGAGCTTTCAACGGATACCGGCAGCGCCTCCGTGGGTGGCGACCTGGGTTGGTTTGGTCACGGCCAAATGGTGGCAGTGTTTGATCAGGCTGTTTTTGCGCTTGAAATCGGTGAGATCAGCGCCCCGGTGGAATCGAACTTCGGCTGGCATATCATTCAACTTTTAGGCCGCGAAGTGCGCTCCATCTCCGATGATCGTCTGGCCACCCTCGAATCGCAAGCTTTCCAGACCTGGCTCGACGACCAGCGCGCCAATAGCGATGTAATCATCTCCGATATTTGGAACGATGCCACGCCCACTGAACCGGCGATTCCAGAAAATATGTTATTGCCCTAAGCTCTATATCGAACATGATTCAAAAGAGCGTATGCTGAAAACCCAGCATACGCTCTTTTTGTATCCATTATTTCAGCGAATCCGCTACAGATATATCGCTCGCTGCAAGTCGAGCAATTCGCCAATTCCCTTCTCGGCCAGATTGAGAAGATCATCGAGCGCCTTGCGCGGAAAAGGGTCGCCCTCGGCGGTACCTTGCACCTCGATATATTCGCCTCGGGCGTTCATGACCACATTGACATCTGCCTGGGCGCGCGAATCTTCACTATAGCATAAATCGAGCATAGGCTGGCCATCGATGATCCCCACACTGATCGCCGCCACCGGGGGCAGAAAAACATCCGGGGGTACCTCGCCCGCTTCGAGTAAAGTCTGAAGTGCCAATCTCAGGGCCACGTATCCCCCTGTGATCGCCGCGGTGCGTGTGCCGCCATCCGCCTGCAATACATCACAATCCACAATCAAGGTTCGTTCCCCCAATTTTTCCAAATCCACAGCTGCCCGCAAACTGCGCCCGATCAGACGTCGAATTTCCTGTGTACGTCCCCCCAACCCGTTAGTTTCGCGGCGAGTGCGCTCCGAGGTCGAGCGCGGCATCAACGCGTATTCACCCGTCACCCACCCGCCAAGCAGGTTTTGCCGGGCTTTCCACCGGGGTGCGCCATCTTCAATGGTGACATTGCAAATCACTTTGGTATCGCCCATCGCAATCAGCACCGAGCCTTCGGGGTAAATTACATAGCCAGGCGTGAGGCTTGCCGGACGCAATTCATCAAACTTTCTTCCATCTATGCGTTTTTGGTTCATACTTTACTCAATCACATCCGCAACTTCATCCAGTTTCAGGCTGATCACCTGGCTGGCTGTATCACGACCTTTGGTCACGCCATAAATCACATCGGCAGCCTGCACGGTGTTGCGATTGTGCGTAATGACGATGAACTGGGTATTGAGGGCTAGTTCGCGCAACAAATCGCGGAAACGGCCAACATTGGCTTCATCGAGCATGGCATCGACTTCATCGAGCACACAAAATGGCGTCGGCGAAACCTTAAGTAAGGCGAACACCAAAGCCGTGGCCGTCAGGCTGCGTTCGCCGCCCGAGAGCAACGACAGCCCCTGCGTGCGGCGTCCCGGCAAGCGGGCTTCAATATCAATGCCGGTGTCGGTCATATTCTCCGGGTCAGTCAGGATCAACTGGGCAGAACCGCCGCCAAAGAGACGTGTAAAAATCTGACGAAATTCACTGGCCACCGCATCAAATGTGATGCGGAATTCACGCTCCATCAGCACATCCAACTCGGCAATCACTTCACGAATATCCGACTCGGCCTTCTTCGAGTCGTCCACCTGGGCGGTCATAAATTCAAATCGTTGGCTGACCTCTTCGTACTCGCGCTGTGCATCGGGATTAACCGCGCCAATACGCCGCAACTGGGCACGTTGCTGTTTGATGGTTTCTTCCAAGCCTTCAGGCAGCTCAGCCACCACAGGAAGTTCTTGCACCAATCCGCCCAACGGCAGCGGGGTTGGCCCTGAAACTTGTTCGTCGTATTCAAACGATACCAGGCCAAAATCAGCTTCGATCCGCTCTCGCCAGCGATCCAAAGCCTCCTGGCGGCGGGTTAATGTCAATTGGGCTTGCGAATTGCGGCGGTCATCACTACTGAGCTTGCTGCGCGAAATTGCTTCATCCGCCATCAGGGTATCTTGCTGCGCTTCCGCCGCGGTCAGTTCAGCTTCGGAGGGATCAATCAGAGCTTGCAGCGCATCCACCTGCTGAATGACCTCCGCTTCCTGGTTTCGCATCGAACCTTTGGTATCATCCAACTGGGCGATCTCTGTGTTCATGCGCTCCAAACGACCCTTGACCGCCGCCAGAGAGCGGCTGGCATCGGCAACTGTTTGTCTACGTTCACGCTGTCGATCTTGCGAATTTTTCAGCGCCTGCTCAACAACCGCGGATTGGGTCCCCCAATGATTGACTTCAAGTTGAAATTCGTCGAGCGAGATGGCATTCAGGGCGGATTGCATCTGACGGAGATTTTCATGCGCCTGTTTTGTTTCTGCTTCCAGGGCGGATAAACGCTCTGACATTTGGCGTGATTCGGTTTGTCCGCGCTGAATCGCATCCCGTAGGTTAACTTGCTGCGTCCGCTGCCATTCAGCCTGTCGCTTGGCCTGCGCCAGTTCCAGCGACACATCACCCCGCGCCCGGTCTGCGGCTTCGCCTTCGCGGCGTGATTGATCGAGCGCGCTGATTAAATCACGCTCAGCACTCACTCGTTCTTTCAGAATTTGATCCAATTTTTCAATTTCGACGCCAATGTTTTGAACGTCCCGCTCTACGGATTCGATTTGCGCCTGTAATTCCCGGCGCACACGTGGGCGACTGAGCGTACTGGAACTCCCCGTTTGCCCGGACATCACCGGGCCGCTGGCATAGAAAATTTCACCTTGCAGCGTCACCGCCCGCGCCGATTGCGGCAACCCGGCCAATACACGACGGGCAGTTTTGCGGTCTTCAACAATCAGCGTATGCCCGAGCAACAAGTCAACCGCCGGGCGATAGGCGGGCTGCGCCTGAATCAGATCCGCCGCCAAACCAATCACACCATCGATTTTATCCAGCTTGAACGGCTCTGGCGGAACCAGTGCATCCAACGGGAGCATGGCCCCGCGGGCCGTTTCACTCGACAACACTTCGAGCGCATTTTCCACCGAGCCGCCGCCTTCCAGCAAAACGGCATCCAAATATTCGCCCAAGGCTACGGCGATGGCGGCTTCATAGGCTTCAGGGACATGCAGATGGCTGCTCAAGGCACCCTGTGTGCCGCTGATTTTGCCTTTCTGGGCCGACTTCAATAGAACCTGTGTTCCCGATGCATAACCGGAAAGCGCTTTGTCGGCCTGCTCCAAGACATCCAGCTGAGCCTGCAAGCGCGCCAGCTTTGTTTGCAACCCGGTCTGCTGCTCGCGCTTTTCCTTGCGCTCGGTTTCAAGTAGGGATGTTTTTTGGCGATGGGAGTCTAAATCTTGTTGGGCCTTCTGCCGTTGGCCTTTCGCTTGCTGCAAGGCAGATTCCGCTTCGATGAGGCGCGCCTGAGCGGCTTGCAGTTCTCCTTCGGCAGCAGATAAATCGCCCTCGGCCTGGAGCAGTTCATCGTGTTGACGCTCGGTTCGCGCCCGGTGCTCTTCGAGACGCGTGTTCAAGTGAGTTTGCTGGGCGGTCAAATCTGCCAGTTGCTCTTGCCCGCGGCGAATATTCTTTTCCCCCAGGGCGCGTTGTTCCTGATGAATCTTCAACTGCTCGCGGGCGGCAGTGACTCTGGCCTGAGCATCGCTCAATTCCGCTTGTAAACGCTGCGTTTCACTGTCCGCTTCCACCAGGCGTTCTTGATAGGCCACAATTTGCTGCTCGTAACGCGCAACCTCATCTGCCGCGTTCTGATGCTGATGCGACAATGAGCGCACGCGTTCATCGGATACAGCCAGTTCACGCGTGAAGGTTTCGCGACGGGCGTGCAACTGTGATAATTCGCGATGCCAAGAACTCAGTCGAGCGCGCACTCCTTGAATATGTTCGCGGAATCCGGCAATTTTTTGATCGATTTCTGTCTGTTGTTGCTGCGTTACCTGCAAGCGAGTTTCGTGCTCACGCGCCGCAGTTCGCGCCACGTTGAGTTCGCGCATCACACGATTCCAATGATAGCCATACCAATCTTTGAGCAAAACTTGTAAATCGGTATTGACTTGTTCGTACTGCATGGCGCGCTGCGCCTGACGCTCCAGACTGCGCAAGCGCGGCTTTAATTCAGAGAGAATATCTTCGACACGCTCCAGATTGCGCAGCGTGGTTTCCAGGCGGCGTTGGGCTTCCTCGCGACGCGAGCGGTACAGGCCGATCCCGGCGGCTTCTTCGAAAAGACGGCGGCGTTCGTCGGCGCGCAAGGAGAGCGCCGAATCGACCAGGCCCTGCCCAATGATGGTGTAGGTGCGCTCTGAGAGGCCTGAGTTGCCTAATAACTCGGTGATATCCTTGAGACGCACTTTTTGACCGTTAATGCGATATTCATTGCCGCCATCACGGTAGGCACGCCGCCCAATGGAAACTTCACTAAAATCTACCGGGAGCCAACCGCTGCTGTTATCGAAAATAATTTCCGCGGAAGCCATCCCCGCGCGGGAACGTTGCTCGGAGCCTTGAAAAATCATATCAATCGTCTTTTTACCGCGCAGCAAGCTATACGATTGCTCTCCCAATACCCAGCGGATGGCATCAGCAATAT
>CALCSH010000187.1 GCA_937893815.1 uncultured Anaerolineae bacterium
GCCCATATTAACGTGGCCGACCCCTTCTGCCCGCAACTCTCCCAAATGACGCGCGCCGCCATCGAGGAAACTGGAGCAACTGTCCACAAAGGCGGGCAATTCATCACCATCGAAGGGCCGCACTTCTCCACCCGCTCCGAATCGAATACCTTCCGCTCCTGGGGTATGTCCATCATCGGTATGACCACTTCACCCGAGGCATTTCTGGCCCGCGAGGCCGAACTGTGCTACGCCGTGATGGCCCATGTCACCGATTACGATGTCTGGCATAGTAGCGAAGCGCCAGTAACCGTCGATATGGTCATTAAAACGCTCAACACCAATACGCATATTGCACAGGAAACGGTGCGCAACCTGGCACGAAATTCTGCTTCGCGCGAATGCCAATGCGATCAAGCGTTGGCCAATGCACTGATCACTAACCCCAAAATGATCCCCGCTGCAACGCGAGAAAAACTAGACCTACTGGTCAAGAAATATTTATCCTAACCCGCGCAAGCCGGAATCCAAAGTGAAATCGCCACAAAGATCAGAAGAAGACAAAAATAATGACCTATCTTTGAATCTTCGTGTCGCCTGTGCCCTTTAGGGTATTGTGGTGAATTCTTGTTTTTCGTACAGGCGTTTCGATTGTTATAGGACTTACGCAACTCGATAAAAAATACCCCTATTTTCAGGCATTCTCTTGTACAAGTGCGTAAGTCCTATGTTAAGTACTAACCTGATCGGTGGCCGCCGTCAGCGGTCTAATTATGGAGCAGACACCATGAAAGAACTCACCATTCCCATTCAAGATGAAGCTATTCGAGAACTCAAAGTAGGCGAGCCAGTGACACTCACCGGTATCATGATCACCGGGCGCGACGCCGTGCACAAATGGCTGATCGACACCTTCATCAAACAAACCCGCACTCCCGAGGGGGATGACGCCGAAACCTACGCGGCCATCAAACCCATTCTGGAAGGCGGCGTGATCTATCACTGCGGGCCGGTCGTCTCCGGACTGGATACGGGCGATTATAAATTTGTCGCCGCTGGCCCAACCACCAGCATCCGCGAAGAACCCTACCAGGGCGATGTGATGCGCCACTTTAATATCAAGGGCGTCATCGGCAAAGGCGGCATGGGCGCTAAAACGCTGCAAGCCTGCCAGGATGTGCCCGGCGTTTACTTTCACGCCGTGGGCGGCGCGGCCTCGCTCATCGCCCAATCGGTGCAAAAAGTGCTCGGCGTCTACAAGCTCAGTTTCGGCGTCCCCGAGGCGATTTGGGTGTTGGATGTGAAGAATTTTCCCGTGGTGGTGACCATGGATGCACACGGAAATAGTCTTCATGCGGAAATTGAGGGACAATCGCAGAAAGTCCTTGAGCGTTTACTCGCCAACACCTGAGCACGATGACTAGCCAACGCAGACTCCGCCCGGGGTGGCTTGCCATTGTGATGCTGATTCTGCTCTCGTGCAATCTCGGCAAAAATACAGCCGCTACCCCCATCAACGAGCAAGGCCCTCTCTACACAGCCGCCGCGCTGACCGTCGAAGCCGCCTATACGCAAACCGCGGCGCAAAGTGCGCCAATATCAACTCCCACGGTCACATCCGCCCCCGAAGGCACGAATCAGTCCAAAGAGCGCTGCAACCAGATCAAATTTATCAGCGATGTCACCATCCCCGATGGCACGCGAATGACCCCAGGCAATGAGTTCATAAAAACCTGGCAACTGCAAAACAGCGGCTCCTGTGCCTGGAAAAGCGGCTATGCTCTGATCTTCGATCATGGCGATCAAATGGATGGCAACCAAGAAGTGCAGTTCACCAGCGGCGAAGTTCGTCCCGGCGAGAGTGTGGAAATCTCTGTACGTCTCACAGCCCCCGATGATGAAGGTACCTACCAGGGACACTGGAAACTTCGCTCCGATACCGGCGAAATCTTCGGTCTTGGTGATGAAGCAGAAACTGCTTTCTGGGTTGAAATCCGTGTAACCACAATGGGAACAGGCGACCCCAATGAAGGCGTACTTCTCGTCAGTGGGAGCATGGAATTCGGCAGCGTGGTAGCTACCGGGGATTTTGATGAAGGAATTTTTGCCCCCGAATATGAAAATGGGGATATCAGTCTAAACCCCACGAGCAAAAAACTCGAACCCAAGAATGGCGCACTGCTGTATCTTTGGGGGGCCAGCCCGCCCACATTCTCCGATTGCACCCAGGCCGCATTATCAAGCAGCACAATTTCCGTGAGTACAAATTTGGTAGGGAAGTATATTTGCTATCGCACCAACCTGGGCAGACCGGGTATGCTCTATATCACCCAGTATAATGGCAGCACATTTGTATTTGATTTCGTCACCTGGAAAAAGCCGTAGAAAGCGTACTCATCATCAATCCCGGAAGCACCACCTGAGTATTAACTTATGAAAGCAAAAATTTTACTTGTAGATGATGAAGAAAATATCCGCTCTTCTCTGGGGGATTATCTTCAAAGAGAAGGCTTTGATATCGCCCTGGCGATGGATGGTGATGAGGCGCTTGAGCGTCTGGAGAGCATCTCTCCAGATATCGTCATTCTCGATGTACGCATGCCCAAAGTAGATGGGCTGGAAGTTTGTCGTGAAATCCGCCGGAGAATTCAATATCTTCCTGTCATCATGATCTCGGGGGAGAAAATGGAATCCCTGGATCAAGTCGTCGGTCTCGAAGTTGGCGCAGACAAGTATATAATTAAACCCTTTGAATTGCCGGTATTGGTGGCCGAAGTACGCGCCTTGCTGCGCATGGCCCGCAGTATGAATACATCTGGCAAAACCACGGGATGGCTTGAAATTAACGACCAGCTCCACATCCATCGCGATCGGCGAGAAGTCAAAGCCGGCAATGCCTATCCATCGCTGACTGTACTCGAGTTTGACCTGCTGCTCTATCTTCTGGATTGAGCAGGCACACCTTGCTCCCGGGATGATCTCATTGAATTTGTGTGGAAAGATACCACAAGCACCGTCTCCGATACAGCCGTCAACACCTGTATTGCCCGCCTGCGCAGAAAAATTGAACCCGAACCCGAAAGACCCATGTATATTCTCTCTGCCCACGGTTGGGGGTATAAATTCAAGGATCTCTAAATGCCCTTTTTTATTGAGTTTGACTTCCTTGGTTTGCTAATCATTATCCTGATATTGATCGCGATACCGGCATTGGGCATCACCGCCTGGATTTACTCCCGGCGGGCTCGCCGTACCCAAAAATATTTGCTCGAACTCGGCGAATATTACTCACCCTGGAAACGCACCCCTTCCCGTGAGGAGGAAGCCTACCTTAATTTCATACGATATATTTCCCACGAAGTCTCCAATCCCTTGCAAAGCATCTTGGGCGGGCTGGCGAACCTGCGCCAGGTAAGCGGTGAAGATTCTCAACACGAAGTGTATCTCAACCAAATTGAATCCGAGACTCACCGACTTTCTCGTCTGACGACCGATCTGCGTGTATTAGCTCAACTCGAAAACTCTGATTTGCATATTGCCCAACAACCCGTACAAATGCGCGCCGTGATCGCCAGTGTCATCATGGCACAAGCAGACCGTGCCGCAGACCAGAATATCGAACTCACCTACCACGGCCCAGATCGCCCTCCGCGGGTACTCGCCAATCGAGATTGGATCACCCGGGTGGTTGAAAATCTGATTGATAACAGCCTCAAATACATTCGTGCCGACAGCCGCGAAATCATTATCAGCATCACAACAGCCGAGAATCAACTCCAAATTTCAGTCTCCGATGATGGCATGGGCATACCAACCGAAATGCTGCCTCATATCTTCGATCAGGCCTACCGGGCTCCAGACGCTCGCTCTCTCAAACAACCCGGCAGCGGATTAGGGCTTGCGATCACCAAACGAATTGTGGAACAGCATGATGGCACCATCCGCCTATCCAGCGAATTCGGGCAGGGAACCGTAGTCACTTTCAGCTTGCCGCTTGCTACATTTTCCGAAGCCAATAACAATTCCGAATAACCTGCCGGCCTCTTGATTGGGCACCATATCCTGCTGCTGATCAACACCTGACATAAAACTGTTATAACTTGCTGCCTATCTGTAAGGACTTGTATCGCCTATTCAAGTATTCTAGTACCAGATTAGCAACCTGCTTTTCTTGGGGGAAGGTGGGGCTCAACAGGGGGATGGGGATGAGCCCCATTGGGGGGGATCGCTGGAAAAGCTAATCATGGCGCTACACATCAGATTTTAGAAGATCTTGGTCTGATGAAAATGTTGCCAGG
>CALCSH010000188.1 GCA_937893815.1 uncultured Anaerolineae bacterium
CCCCCCATATATTCCGGCGGACATCTCCGTCATCGGCTTTTTGCAGTAGAGTCATCGTTTGAATATCTTAAGGGGAATAACTATGTCTTCTACACAACACTTGCTCAACCGGGCCTTCCTATTGTCCGGAATTAGAAAAAATGATGATGCCCGCAAACTTTTATTGGCCGTTTTGGAAAAAGATCCACAAAACAGCAGGGCATTATTATTGTATTTGGATACCTTTGAAACCAGGGAGGGACGCGCCAGGGGATTAGATATGTTAATTCAAAAACTCAGCCAGAAGAGCAATCCTGCCTGATGCTGGATATCATCACCCAGGCCGAAGTTCTGCTTTCCCCCCTACGCTCTCCGGGCTATTTTTTCCAATTGATCTTGATCGGAAATTATGAACTCGGTGCGATTGATTTCAATCGAGCCGTCACCGGCAAATTTATACAGTTGTCTGCAAACCATCTCTCGCGTGGAGCCGATGCGCGCTGCCATTTCGTCAAGGGTCATATCGCGCGCGACAGCTTCACCCTCTGGGCTGCTAAAGCGTTCCAGCAATAAGCGTGCCAAACGTCCCGTAACGGGCTGGAAGGCTAATTCTTCTACCATATCGCTGGCGTGCTGCATTCGCTGCACCATCATGCGCGCCAATTCCCAGGACATCTCCCCATTTTGCAAGAGTATCGGCTTCAAGCGGTCCTGCGGCCATAAGGCAATCCGGCTATTTTCTTTGGCAATCAACGCAACGGGCATTTCTGCTGCATCGATAAAGAAACCTGTCCCCCAAAAAACTTCCCCCGGACCGAGATCAATCACAATTAAACTTCGCCCTCCTAGCGACTCTTTTTCCCCCAGAACGCGACCGTTCAGCACCAGAAATAGATATGGCCACTTACTGCCATAATGTGTAATCCACTCACCGCTCTGATACGAGCGAGGGATTGCCAGTTCAACAAGCTCCTGCTGTGCTGCCTGGCTACTATGAGAAAAAACCGGGTTTTTCGAAAGCCAACTTGCAAGACTCATAGTTCAACGTTGTGGAAGTAACTTGTGTATGCGCCAAAGCTGAAAGTTCAAGAAAAAAACTGGTCGCAGCGAGCCGCCATGATGAAATCATTCCGGTGCAACCCGCGTGCAATATGAGTCCACCAGGTCACCGTAACACGCCCCCATTCAGTCGTTAACTTCGGGTGATGATCTTCTGCCTCGGCGAGTTCGCCGATTTGGTTGGTAAAGGCCAAAGCCTGGGCGAAATTCTTAAACTTAAAACTCCGCTCCAACTGCGGAATCTCGCCGCGCTCTACGATTTCCCAATCTGGCAGAAAGACATGAAGCTCTTTAATCTCACGCTCCGAAAGCGCCGCTTCGCCACCGCGACAGGGTACGCAGTTCAATTCGGCCAGTGGACGCACAGAATTAGCCAAGCTGAGTGATCTGCCGCAAAAAACTAAAAACCGTGACGCCCAATTTTACGCCTTCACCCGCCGTCAGTTGCAGCCCTTCTGTTTCATCCGCTCGCTGGAGCAGTAAATAAGCTGCGCCCACGCCGGTTAGCGCCCCAACAAGTGCGCCGATCAGCAAAATTTTGGTCTTTGGGTTGGATTCAGTGGTTGTATTGGAAGAAGTCATAAAGAAACACCTCAACGAGTATTGGTGACAAAAGCAATCTACACATCAGAATTCACTCACGAGTCTTCACGCCGGGCAAAAGCTGAGCGGAAGGCACGCAAAGCTGCTGAAAAACTGCCCACACGCAGGGATGGCTCGGCCAGCTTGTTACTGGCGCGGCGCGTACCAGTTTCAACGCGCATAAAGAAATATTGCACCAGCAGCATTTTGGGTGGCAGAAATTTCAGTACGCGGGCCAACAGATACACCATGGCAACCATCAACGCCAGCAAAAGAATGGACATCAACATCACAGGGGTGAGCACAATAATCAACGAGGCATCCGCTGCCTGGCTGATATTTCCACCGTTTGATGCGGCGATCACCGACCATATGGCAAAACCGAGCACTGTTAAAACACCCAGCGCCAGCGGTAGCCAAATTTGCCACAAGCTCTCTTTGCGATGTGCTTGATGAGTAACACGGTTACGGGGGAGCTGTTTTTCGTTCATCGTGAGTGTATTGTAGCACAACTGCCATCAACCCGAATAGCGCGGATTTAGGGTCTTTAGGAACTGCCGTGAGAAAACCCATAAATCTGTACTACTACCACGGGTATTCCCAGAGACCCCGGATTTACGCTCCAATTGAACCCAATCAACAACGATTTGGGTAACAAATTGCAATTTATCCTGAATTTACAATCAGGCATTGACATTTATGATCTCAACATCTACACTGTAGCCATGCTAGCCCGCATATTCTCCTGCGCCGTTGTCGGATTAGACGGGGTTATTGTTGAAGTAGAGGTCGATGCCAGCCGTGGGATGCCGCACATCACGATCGTCGGCCTGCCCGATGCCGCGGTGCAAGAAAGTCGCGAGCGCGTCCAGGCCGCCATCAAAAACTCCGGGCTGGAATTTCCTCGCAAGCGTATTACCGTCAACCTGGCCCCGGCTTCCGTGCGTAAAGCTGGCCCGGCCTACGATCTGCCGATTGCGGTGGGCATTCTGGCCGCCAGCCGACAGATTCCGGCGCACACCATCGATTCGTCCATGATGATTGGTGAACTCTCTCTCGACGGCGGCGTGCGGCATGTGCGCGGGGTTCTGCCGATGGCTGCCCTGGCACGTGCTGAGGGGTTTAAACAGGTTTTTGTTCCCGAGGTGGATGCCCCTGAAGCGGCGTTGATCCCCAATCTTGAGGTGATTCCAGTCCCCTCGCTGGCGGCTCTACACGGCCACCTCACAGGGGGGGTGCAAATATCCCCTGGTGAGGTGATTGCCCCCGAGGGAATCTCCCTCGGCCTCACCCCTACCGATTTTTGCGAAATCAAAGGTCAGGAACACGTCAAGCGCGCCTTGGAAGTCGCGGCGGCTGGCTCGCATAACCTGCTTATGATTGGACCTCCTGGATCCGGTAAGACCCTGATGGCACGCGCCCTGCCCGGAATTCTGCCACAAATGAGCATCGACGAAGCTTTGGATGTCACTCGCATCTACTCGATCGCCGATCAACTTCCAGCCGATGTGCCGCTGATCCAGCAGCGCCCTTTCCGCGCCCCACACCATACCATTTCCCACGCCGGTTTGGTGGGCGGCGGCAATTGGCCCACTCCCGGAGAAATCTCACTGGCGCATCGCGGCGTACTCTTTCTGGATGAATTTCCCGAATTCGGCAGCCGCGTGCTTGAGGTCTTGCGCCAGCCACTCGAAGATAAACATGTCACCATCTCGCGGGCACAAGGCTCCCTGACTTTTCCGTCCAATTTTCAACTGATCGCAGCGATGAATCCCTGCCCTTGTGGTTTTTCTGGCGATCCCATCAAAGAGTGTACCTGCTCGAACCAGGTCATCACGCGGTACCAAAAACGCATTTCTGGGCCGATGCTCGACCGCATCGATATTCATATTGAAGTGCCGAGCGTCGATTATGAAAAGCTTTCCAGCGACCGCCTGGGGGAGGCGTCTGCGGCCATCCAGTTGCGGGTGGAGGCGGCACGAGAAATTCAACGCGAGCGATTTGGGAGACGTCAAGTCAGCGAGTTGGCGATGAGGGTTTCGTGCAACGCCGATATGCGCCCGGCAGATCTGCGCAAATATTGCCAGCTTGATCTGGCTGGCAACGCGCTATTAAAAACTGCTATGCAACAATTACAACTTTCGGCGCGTGCGTATCACCGTGTGCTAAAATTGGCACGCACGATTGCCGATCTGAACGGGGAAAACAATATCCAAACTGCACATCTTGCGGAGGCGTTGCAATACCGGCCAAAGACGAATTTAATCTAACCATGTCAGACACTCCTATTTACACCATCGGCTACAGCGCGCAGGAGATCGAGGCTTTCCTGGATGCGTTGAAAGCCAACCAAATTGAATTCCTGATCGACGTGCGCTCGCAGCCCTATTCGCGCCGCGAACCGGCGTTCTCGAAAGTTGCTCTGCAAGAATTTCTAGATTCTAATGGCGTGCGCTACGTTTTTATGGGCGACACCCTGGGTGGCAGACCCGATGACGAAGCCTGTTACACCAACGGTGAAATTAATTACGAAAAACTCGCCCGACAGCCTTTCTACCGGCGGGGCATTGAGCGCCTGCACAACGCCAACCGCCAGGGGCATCGCGTGGCACTGATGTGCGCCGAGAGCAAGCCCGAGAACTGCCATCGCAGTCGCCTGATCGGGCAAACACTGAGCGCCGAGGGAATCGACATACGACATATTGATGAAGTCGGCCAACTCATTTCTCAGGAACAGGCGCTGCTACGACTCTCCGAGGCGGAACTGGCTTCGGTGTTATCACGGCACCTCCCTGGGCCGAGTGCGGAAAATCCTGCCGGGGAGCCGAAAGAAAGCTTCGAGACAGAAATCCATCACATTGAAGGTATCCTGCAGCAAACATTCGGCTATCCCCAATTTCGCCCCCTACAACGCCGCATTATCGAAAACGTGCTCCACAAGCGCGATTCGCTGGCCGTGATGCCCACTGGCAGCGGCAAATCGCTATGCTATCAATTGCCTGCCATGCTCTTCCCCGGCCTGACCGTGGTGGTTTCGCCGCTGATCGCGCTAATGGAAGACCAGGTGCTAGAACTGCGCGAGTGGGGCGTGGCGGCGGTTTACCTGAACAGCACGCTCAGCTACGCCGAGTACGCCGAAACCACGGCGCGCATCCGTTCTGGCGAAGTCAAACTGCTGTACGCTGCCCCCGAAACCCTGCTGCGCCCGGAAACGTACGCCCTGCTGGAAAACTGCCGGGTGGATAGCCTGGTGATTGACGAGGCGCATTGCATCTCGGAATGGGGCCACGATTTCCGGCCCGAATATCGCCAGCTTGCCGATTTGCGCAAACGCCTGCCCAATGCCGTCACCCTGGCGGTGACCGCCACCGCCACCCGCCGCGTGCGCCAGGATATCAAGGCCTCGCTGGGCATCAGCGAGGCCAACGAGTTCATTAGCAGTTTCAACCGCGATAATTTGATCCTCTCGGTGCAGGATAAAATCGCTGGCATCGCCCAGGCACGCGCCTTCCTCGATGCGCACAAAGGACAGGCTGGCATCATCTACTGCGCCACGCGTGACCAGGTGGATAGCCTCACCGATCAACTCGCCTCACTCGACTTTCCCGTGCTGGCCTATCACGCCGGAATGGATGACCAAACCCGCCGCGCTCACCAACACCGCTTCCGCTACGAAGACGGTCTGATCATGGTTGCCACGATCGCCTTTGGCATGGGTATCAATAAATCAAACCTGCGCTTCATTTTGCACTACGACCTGCCCAAAAACGTAGAGAGCTACTACCAGCAAATTGGGCGCGCCGGGCGCGATGGCCTGCCCGCCGACTGCCTACTGCTCTACTCCTATGGCGATGTCGGCACGATCCGCTACTTCATCAACCAGGAACCGCCCGAACTGCGCCGCGGTTCCGAAACACGTTTGCAGGCCATACTCGATTTTGTCGATACCCAAACCTGCCGCCGCACGCCGCTGCTGGCTTATTTTGGGGAGAAATTCGCCGATGAAGATTGTGAGGCATGTGATCATTGTCTGGCTGCCCAACAGGACGCGCAGACTCCCTCTGGGGCTGATTCAGCCAAAGTTGACTTAACCGCCCCGGCGCGTCAACTGCTGATCTGTGCCCAAGAGACCGAGGAAATCTTCGGCGCCGCGCATCTGATCGATGTATTACGCGGCTCGCGCGCAAAAAAAGTACTCCAATTCAAGCACGAGCGATTGTCATCGTACGGAGCCGGACTGGCTTATACCAAAGATCAGTGGCGGCACCTGGTGGCACAATTCATCCGTCAGGGGTTGCTGGAACGCACACAACCCCATGGCTCACTCAAAGTGACCGATGCAGGCTGCACTCTTCTACTGGGCGGCGAGGTGTGGGGAACGCTGCCGGGCGCCATGGCTGGCCTGGCTGTACAAGGACAGGCCGAACACGACCCTGCTTTATTCGAGCAGTTGCGCGCATTGCGTTCAGAACTGGCGAGCGAGCGCAATGTGCCGCCTTATGTCATCTTCCACGATCGCTCACTGGTCGAAATGGCAACCTTCTTTCCGCACACGCCATCAGCCTTGAGTCAAATCTACGGCGTCGGGCAGCGCAAAGTCGAGGAATACGGCCCGCATTTTCTACCTATCATCCAGACCTTCTGCCAGGAATACGACATCCACCCAACTACCCAACCATCAAATCAACAAACACATCGCGCCTCACCCTCCGGGCAGCAGCGCACCGATCACGTCTGGGAACGCTTTCAGGCCGAGGAATCGGTTGAAAGCATCGCCGCCGATTTGGGCTTCACCCAGAGCACAATTCTCAATCACTTGAAAAAAGCGCACACCGCCGGGAAACCCTTGGCGGCAGAAAGACTGAAAGCTGCCAGCCAACTCTCACCTGAAGATGAGAGACGCGTGGTCGCGGCCTTCGAATCATTGGGCGATACCTATCTCAAACCCATTTTTGACGCTTTCGGGGGGAAAATATCCTACGACCAATTGCATCTCTGGCGATTGATCTACCAGATCACAAGAGCTTAGGGGGCCACAAGGGTGTTCCGAGAGCAGCGCAAAAGAGTCTGGGG
>CALCSH010000189.1 GCA_937893815.1 uncultured Anaerolineae bacterium
GGTCCGTCATTACAGCCCCTCCGGGCAAGAATCCGCCGCGGTGGAATATCTCGTTGGGCGCATGGCGGAACTCGGTTTTACATATTCCTATCGCGACGAAGTCGGCAATGCCATCGGTGTAATGGGCGATGGCCCGCGGCAGGTGGTTTTGTTGGGACATATTGATACCGTGCCAGGGGAGATTCCTGTGCGCATCGCCCCTCTCCCACAGGGAGAGGGGTCGGGGGTGAGGGCACTCTACGGCCGCGGCTCTGTAGATGCCAAAGGCCCACTGGCCGCATTCGTAGACGCGGTCGCCGCCGTTGGCCCCATAGAAGGCTGGCAATTTGTAGTCATCGGCGCCATAGACGAAGAGCGCAACTCCATCGGGGCGCGGCATATTGTGGACAAGTACCACCCCGATTTTGCCATCATTGGCGAGCCTTCGCAGTGGAGCCGCGTCACGCTGGGCTACAAAGGCAGCGCCTGGGCCGAAATTGGCGTTACCCGCCCCGTGGAACATACCGCCGGGCAAGGCCAGAGCGCCCCTGAAGCCGCCGTCGAAGCCTGGAATGCGATCCGTGCCTGGGTGGATGAATTCAACGCTGGACGCGAGCGCGCCTTCGATCAACTGCTGCTCACGTTGCGCGGTTTCAACTCCGAGACAGATCATTTTCAGGATACAGCTACCCTGCGCGTAGGAGTCCGCCTGCCGCCGGATGTCTCGCCGCAGGAATGGTATCAAATCCTTCAGACTTCCGAGATTTTTAAAATCTCGGAAGTCTCGGTAAAATCCACCGGCTTTCCCATACCAGCCTATAAAGCCGGGCGCAACACCCCACTGGTACGCGCATTTTTGGGGGCCATCCACGCCGCGGGCGAAAAACCGGGCTTCGTGGTCAAAACCGGCACCGCTGATCTAAATATTGTCGCCCCCATTTGGAACTGCCCGGCGGTCGCTTACGGCCCCGGGGACTCGGCCCTTGACCACACGCCAGACGAACATATTTCGCTGGTAAAATATGGCAAGGCCGTGAGCGTTCTCACCCGAGTCCTGCAAACCCTCGCTACCTGACACCTGACACACTACACATGACACTCCAAGCTCTTGTCTTCGGCAATGTCGCCCTTGATGTGATTTGCTCTCCTGTTGATGATGTGCCGCGCCGCGACTCGCTCGCTTTTGATGAGGCTGCTGTTACGCCGGGCGGCTGCGCATCCAATGTTGCCATCGGATTAGCCGCACTGGGCGTACACACCGGTCTGATCGCTCGCACCGGCAACGACGACACCGCTGAAATGTTGTTTCGCTATTGGGGGCGTTTGGGCATCGATACTCGCTTTGTGGCGCGCACACCCAAAAGCACCGCCGTGAGTGTTGGTTTGGTAGATAGCCAATACCAGCCGCGCTTCATCTATTCCCCCGGCGCCAACCAGGGCTTGAGCGCAGACGCCATTCCCCCCGAGTCCATCGCTGCTACCGGTGCGCGCTTCTTTCACATTTCTGGGTTTTTCGTATTGCCCAACCTGGCTGACGGTCTGGCCGGAAAGCTGGCCGCGCTGCGCGACCGCGGCCTCACCACCAGCCTCGATGTCGTTTTCAATAATCACATGGATGACCCGCATCTGCGCGCCGCGCTCTGGGCTGCATTGCCGCAGGTGGATTATTTTCTTTGCAATGATTATGAGGCTTTTCGATTGGTGGATGAGCGTGACCCGGCGCGGGCGGCGCAAAAATTCAGGGCGCGCGGCGCTCGCGGCGTGATCATCAAATTGGGGGCAAGCGGATGCTGGCTCGAAGTGGATTTAATCTCCAAACAGATTCCCGCCCCCAAAGTAGATGTCGTTGACACCACCGGCGCGGGCGATGCCTTCGCTGCCGGCCTGATCGCCGCCCTCAGCCGCGGCTTGGATAGTGTAGAAGCCTGCTCGTCCGGCAATCAGGCCGGGAGCCGCGTCTGCACCCGCCTGGGGGCCGTCGAAGCCTGGCTGAATGAATAGATCGCCGGGCACGCGACCTATCCCAAATCCCTGCATCTAAATCAAGAAACCAACGTCCTGTTTTTTGCGCGCCTTATAGGAGATTTCTTGATGACAAACACCCCCGCTGGTCAATCTGGTCTTATTCGCAATTTCGCCCCCGGCTGGTTCGCCTCGGTAATGGGTACCGCCGTCTTCGTTGTGGATGTTTTCGTGTTTCGCAATAGCCTGCTGCCCTTTGCCAACTTCCTGCAATTATTCTTCTTGGGATTGGCGACCGTCATGTTCGTGCTGATTCTAATTCCCTGGATTTTGCGCTGGATTCTGCATTTCGATGCCGTGTGCGCAGATTTAAATCATCCGGTTTCAGCATCTTTCTTCCCCACGATGCCAATTTCATTGATTATTCTGGGGATTGCGTTGGAGAAGGCTGCCCCGCTCTTTTTGTCCGATGCCGTTCTCTACCCCATATTGCAAACCTTGTGGATTCTGGGCACGTTGGGCATCGGCATATTTTCGCTAGTGCTGCTCAATATCTATTTTCATCGTCAAAATCTGGATTGGAAAGTTGGCAACCTCGGCTGGCTGATTCCTCCGGTTTCAGCGTTGATTATGCCCGTGCTGGGCAATAGCCTTTCTTTGGCGTACGCTGGCACGCTGATGGGGACGATCAACTTCATCGCCAGTCTGATCTTTTTGGGCATCGGCGGAATATTATTCTTGTTCGTGATGACGACCGTTTTTTCGCGTTATATGTTCCACGAACTGCCACCTTCCCATCTGGCCCCCACGATATGGATCGGGATTGCCCCGACGGCGATTTTGGCGATTATTGCTATCAAAATGACCCAGCCACTGGCGCTCTTTTTCATCGCCCCCGAAGCCGCTGTCCAGACGATTGGCATCCTGGCCAAGGCGGCAGGTGTTAGCCTGTGGGGCTTTGCCTTTTTCTGGCTTTTGCTGGCGATCATCGCCACGCTGAGCCAGCATCGTAAAGCGCGTCTGTCCTTTGCGATGAGTTGGTGGGCGTTTACTTTTCCCTTCGGGGCCTTTGTCGTCTCGACCGGTGTTGTTTTTCAGGCCACACAGGCGGCTTTTTTCCAGTGGATTGGACTGGCTTCGCTGGCTGCTTTCCTGGTGATCTGGGCTATGGTTGCTGTGCACACTGTGCAGGGGATTATTTCGGGCGAGATTTTTACACCAGCACATTAGAGAGACAGAAGACGGAGGATAGGAGCCGGAGCTTTTTTCGGTCTTCTGTCCTCCGTCTCCCGTCTTTATCCTACCAATACATCCTGTCTGGTTCCTGTCGCCGCGCCAGTACCTTTGCCAGCACCACCCCTGTCACGAATCCGCCGATATGCGCCCAGAAGGCCACGCCTCCTACATCAGGTCCGCCGAGAGAGGTCACACCGGAGAAGAATTGCAGCACAAACCATAGGCCGAGCACCAGGGAGGCGGGTAGCATCGTCATGCGGATGAAAAACCCCAGGGGGACAAGAGTCAATACCCGGCTTTTGGGATACAACACCAGGTACGCGCCGAGTACCGCCGCAATCGCCCCGCTGGCTCCCACAGTTGGAATTTGTGATCCCGGGTTGGTGAGGATATGCGTCAGCGAAGCCACAAATCCGCCTGCCAGATAGAACAATAAATAGCGCCCGCGGCCCATGCGATCTTCCACATTATCGCCAAAAATCCACAGGTAGAGCATATTACCGCCGATATGTGCCAGACCAGCATGCATAAACATGCTGGTGAAAATATCGGTGATGTCGCCCAAACTAAGGCTGGATGTGAATGAGAAAGGGATCAACGCAAATTGATAGACCAGCGCCTGCTCGTTTGGCCCCAGTAAGCTCTGGAAGATATAAACCAGCACATTCAGAGCAATCAAAGTATAGTTGATCAATGGAAAACGGCGGGTGGGGATATCATCTCGAAGGGGGATCATTTGCGATACTCCTGAAGGCTTTCTTGCCACCAAGGCACAAAGACATTCGCCGTGTCCTTTGTGCCTTAGTGGTGGAATTTATTGAGGTTAGGAATTCTCTTTCACCAGATAAATACCCGGCAAACTGATGAGCGTGGTTACTCCCTTGATGATGAGATTGCTCAAAAAGATCGACCATACCACCGCTGTAGGCATCACACCCCCGAAGGCGATCCAGACGAAGAGCAGGCTGTCCACGGGGATGCTCAGACTGTTGCTCACCAATACGCGCGCCCACTGGTAACGATGGGTGACTTTTTCAACCCACAGGCGATAGCCCTCGGTGTCGATTAACTCGGAGATCACTTCAGCGATAATCGAGGCGAACACAATTCGCCAGACCGGGGCGAGTACCATGCCGAATTCTTTCTGCGGACCCACATTCATATCCGCAGGCAAAATGGATGTTAGCCAGAACAAACCCGCCATCAGGATATTAATCACCGCCGCGGCGATGATCAAGGTGCGCGCAGCTTTGATTCCGGCGGTTTTGTGGACTAAATCGCGTAAGGTAAATGTAAAGGGGTATACAAATGTTCCAGCATCAATCGAAAAACCGGCGATCATCACAATGCGCAAGCTGGCAATATCGGACATCATCTGAAAGGCGATATATGCAGCTGAAGTAAGTATGGCAGTTAACATAATGGCACTCCAACCGAAAAAATTTCAATAGCAGGCGCCATAGAGCAACGGAGCGCAGCACATCGTTTCGGAATATTCCCATGTAGTGTATCATGCTATCTATGATCGAAAAAGCAGTCGAATCCCTGAACAATCAAGTATACTATCCCCAGATTGCAAGTATCTATGCTTGCCGATCGGCAAATATCGCAGCTTGACCATTGTATTTGGGTGGGCTACAATGCCAGACAGCTTAGCAAGGAAAAAGAATTAAATTATGGAAATTTCTGTTGTTGTACCTGTATATAATGAAAAAGATAGTTTGCCGAAATTGCAGGCTGCACTGCGCGATGCATTGAGTACTATTGCTTTGCCGTGGGAAATTGTCTATGTTGATGATGGCAGCACGGATGGCAGCCCCGATGTGTTGGCTACGCTGGCTGAAGAAGATGTAGTACACACACGCGTCATCGCCCTGCGACGCAATTTTGGACAAACCGCGGCGATTGCTGCCGGGCTGGATTATTCTCGGGGCGATGTCATCGTTTTGATGGATGCTGACATGCAAAACGACCCCGCCGACATTCCCATGATGATCGAGAAAATGGATGAAGGCTATGATGTCGTCAGCGGGTGGCGCATCAACCGCCAGGACACCTTCATTACGCGAACATTACCCTCGCGCATCGCCAACGGCCTGATCTCCTGGGTTACGGGTGTGAAATTGCACGATTACGGCTGCACGCTCAAAGCTTACCGTCGCGATGTGATCACTGGTTTCCGTCTATATGGCGAGATGCACCGTTTTATCCCCGCCTATGCCGGATACGTGGGCGCCAAGATCATCGAAGTGCCGGTGCGCCATCATTCACGCGAATTTGGCAAAACTAAATACGGCCTCGAGCGCACCCTTAAAGTTGTGCTCGACTTGCTTACAGTAAAATTCCTGATTAGTTACGGGCATAAACCCAACTATCTCTTTGGTGGCCCTGGCATCGCCATGATGTTTTCCGGAACCGGCTTGCTGGCCTTTTTAGTGATTCGCCGTATTGTGACTTTAGTATCCGTACTCGAATCGCCCTTTTTCCCGGTCAGCTTGATTTTCCTGATTATGGGCTTTCAATCCATATTAATGGGTTTTATTGCCGAATTGCAGGTGCGCACCTATCATGAATCGCAGAAGAAACCGACGTATACGGTGCGGCGAAAAATTAATGTAGGTGAGTAGGAAGCAGGTAATTTGGGATTAGGTAATTAGGTTTCCTGATTGCCTAAGCGCCAAATTGCCTAATCACCCAACCTCCATCATGCTCAATTCCCCAAAAGTCCCCCAGAAGCGCACAATCCTGCGTTGGGCCGGAACCCTGCTGACGCTGGCCTTGCTGGCATATCTTTTCACTCGCCAGGGTTGGGGGGATATTCTGGCTGCCATTGCGCAGATCTCCTGGTTGGATTTGTTGCTAGCCTTGTTGCTGACATTATTTTCTCGCCTGGCCGTGGCCGGTCGCTGGTATGCATTGCTCTCCATTCCGGAGATGAAAGTCTCTTACAAGAAGACCGTACAACTCACCTTTGCCGGGCTGTTTGCCTCCAATTTTCTCCCTACAACTGTTGGTGGGGATGTGGTGCGCCTGGCTGGAGCGGTACAGCTTAATCTCGATGGCCCAATCAGCGCGGCCTCGCTGGTTGTAGACCGACTGATCGGATTACTGGGTATGGCGCTGGCGGTTCCGCTGGGTGCTAGGCCGTTATGGGGCTGGCTGATTCTCGATCAGGGCTGGAAAGATGCGTTCCAGACTTCGCTGAGCGTCGTTGGGCTGGCTGGTTTGTGGGGACGGGCCAAAGATTTGCTCAACCGTCTCTTTGATGCATTTGGCTTGTGGAAACGTCACCCCGCTGCGCTGTTGCTCGCCCTGGCGATGACCGGCCTGCACATGCTCTTTTTATATACCACCATCGCCCTATTGCTGAGCGCGCTGCACGATCCCATTTCCCTCGCCCTGATTGCCGGGCTGTGGAGTTTCGTTTACCTGATTACCCTGTTGCCCATCTCGATCAACGGTTACGGCGTGCAAGAAATCGCTGTGACCCTGATCTACACGCATGTGGGTGGCATCTCTCTGCAAAGCGGTCTGACGATTGCCTTGTTGATTCGCACACTGCAAATGCTTGCCAGTTTGCCCGGCGCGGTTTTTGTTCCGGCGATTATGGCTGCCAGAGAAAAAAAAGAACCAGATGTTGAAAACTGACTTCGAGAAAACTTTCGAATCGCGCCGCCCGTTGGCCGATTTTCCCTGGCTGTTGCTACTTTTTGCTGGATTATTTTTTGGATCAGCTTACCAGATCGCCCAACAGCTACTGGCGGTTGGCGCCGTGTTTACGCTGCGGGCACAACGCTGGTGGATGGTGATCGGTCTGGCCGCGCTGGGGGTTTGTTCCCTGGCATTGGCCGCGTTTTCGAGAACCAAATTCGGAGCGAATCTATTCATCAAGTGGACGCGCCTCCTGGGGTGGATGCCCTATCCGCGCTGGCTGGGCTGGGGAGGCACAATCCTTGTGCTTGCGCTGTTCCCCACGCTGGTGCTGGCTCTGTTCAGCGATCTTCTCGCCGATATTTTCCCGCGCGTGTTGCTCTATCTCACCCTGACTCTCATCGGCGCACTTTTTTTGCGTATAGCCGATTTCCGCTTGGGACCGCGCACCGCAGCATGGATTGTCGGGTTAATGATTGCCTTTATTTATCAAATCGCGACCCTGAGCCTTGAAATCCGCACCTACCCCTTTGCGCTGAGTTGGTCCGAAACCAGTCGCTTTTATTATGCGTCGCTGTTTTTTGCCGAGAAAATCTATGGGCAACCGCTGCCGCCCTCGGTGTTACACCCCACGCGCTATCTGATGCAATCGCTGCCATTTTTGATCAAGTCGATTCCATTGTGGGGGCATCGTTTGTGGCAGGTTGTGCTGTGGGTGGTATTTCCCTTGAGCGCCGGATTGATTTTTGCCCGCCGTTTGCGCTTGAATAATGCATCACTCTTGTGGTTGACTGCCATCTGGGGGTATCTATTTCTCTTTCAGGGGCCGGTGTACTATCATCTGGCTGTGCCGCTGATCATTGTCCTGGCAGGCTTCGATGTCCAAAAATTCGGACGTACCCTGCTGGCGGTTGTGCTGGCTTCCGCCTGGGCGGGGATCAGCCGTCTGAACTGGTTCCCGGTTCCAGCGATGCTGGCGGCGATGCTTTATTTGCTCGAAGCGCCGCAAAGCAAGACTGTGCTGTGGCGTTATTTGCTGCCGCCCTCGGTGTGGGGGCTGGTTGGCAGCGCCGCGGCGTTGGCCGCGCAAGCTGGATATGTGCTCTGGTCGGGTAATGATGCCGAGAAATTCACATCCAGCTTTTCTTCGGATTTGTTGTGGAACCGCCTGTTCCCCAACGCTACCTACCCGATGGGTTTGCTACTGAATGCCTTGCTGGTTTCATTGCCGGTGTTGTGGTTGATGTTGATCCGATTGCGAAAGAACCGCGACAATTGGGCCGGAATCCGCATTTTTGGCCTGCTAGCGCTGTTATTGGTGTTATTTGTTGGCGGGTTGATCGTCAGTGTGAAGATCGGCGGCGGTAGCAATTTGCATAATCTCGACGCGTATCTGGCGCTGTTGATGGTGTTGGGGGGGTATTTGTTTTTTGATGGTTTTGTAAAAGATGCCGATGATGAGGGAATAGCCACAGAGAACAGCGTTGTTTGGCCGGTTTATTCCTGGCAGACCCTGCTGGTCTTGGCTGTCGTGCCGATATTCCTGGTACTCAAGGCGGGCGCGCCGCTCGATTTGCCCGAACCGCGCATCGTAGCGGCATCACTGGATGCCGTGCATCAGCATCTAAACTATGCAGCCCGGAATGGCGGGGATGTGCTATTTATCTCACAGCGTCATTTACTTTATTTTGATGAGCAGCTTAATTTGCCGCTGGTGCCGAAATATGAAAAAGTCTTCTTCATGGAAATGGCCATGTCGCGCAACACGGATTATTTGAATATATTCTATAACGATGTCGAGAATCAGCGTTTTGCGGCGATTGTCTCCGACCAGGCTTTGGAGAATTACAAAGACCCCACTGAGGAAGCCTGGGTAGAAGAGCATAATGTCTGGGTGCAGTTGGTCTCGCGACCTCTATTATGTTACTACGAGCCGCGTCTTACATTACGCCAGGTACACCTGCAAATTCTCTACCCGCGCCCTAATGCCGAAAGCTGCGCGGCGATTGATGAAAACCGACAGACATTTCAGCAAAAATTGCCATGAGGAAGCCAGGAGTTCCGATCCTGATTTCCTTATAATTTCAATATGCGAATTCTGATTATCAACAGCGAGTATCCCCCAATTGGCGGCGGGGCAGGCAATGCCAGCGCGCATTTAGCGCGTGAGTTGGTCGCCGCGGGGTTGGATGTGCATGTGCTGACTGCAGCTTATGCCGATCTGCCGCGCCGCGAGCCGCGTGACGGTGTAGATGTGCGGCGTATTTGGGCCTTTCGTCGCAAACTCGATCGCTCCAGCGCAATTGAGCAAATTATCTTTATGCTGGTAAGTACGCTCCGAACGATATTTCTGCTTCCGAGGGAGCGCCCAGATGTGATTGTAGCCTTTTTCGGTATTCCCAGCGGATTGGCGGCCTGGGCAGCCAATATACTCGCCGGGGTTCCCTATATTGTCTCGCTGCGCGGCGGGGATGTGCCCGGATTCCGTCCCTATGATTTTGCGCGTTATCATCGTATGGCTGCCCCACTGATTCGTATGATCTGGCGGCGGGCGGCGATGACGGTTGCCAACAGCGACGGCCTGGCTGAACTGGCGCGCGCCTTCGAGCCGGGCGTTCCTTTGCGCGTCATCCCCAACGGGGTAGATTTAGCCTATTATGCGTCCCCCACGCGCGCGTGGAGCCCGCCGCGCCTGCTTTTTGTCGGGCGGCTGGTTTATCAAAAAGGGCTTGATCTGCTCTTCAAGGCGCTCGGCGCGTTAAAATCCCATCCCTGGGAACTGTGGCTGGTCGGCGATGGCCCCCAGCGCACGCGCCTGGAATTGCTGGCCGAGAAATATCAGATTACGGAACGCGTGCGCTTCGAAAACTGGCTGACAGATAAAGCCTTGCTCAAAAAATATCAACAGGCCAATTTGTTCGTCTTCCCCTCGCGGCACGAAGGCATGCCCAACGCCGTACTGGAGGCGATGGCCTGCGGCTTGCCGGTGATCGCTACGCGCATTGCCGGAAATGAAGAGCTGGTTATAAACGGCGAAACCGGCCTGCTCCTCCCCACCGAAGATGCGGACGCGCTGCAAGATGCTCTGGCCCGCTTGCTAACCGATGCCCGCGAACGCGAGCGCATGGGCGCTGCTGGACGGGCGCGCGTTGAAGCACACTACGCCTGGAGCCAGATCGCGGCGCAGTATTTGAAATTGATCGGTAGTTTAGGCCCGTTTTCATCATCAAGCCCAATTCTTACCACGAAGACACCAAGACACAAAGGATGATTTTCCGTTCTTTCTTTGTGCCTTTGAGCCTTTGTGGTAGAGCGTTATTGTCCTGGCTTCCCTGGGGCAGGCATTAGGAGTATCAAATCGGAGTGCTGTGGCCGGTCTTCCGTCCCCCGTCTTCCGTCTCACCATGTGCGGCATTTGCGGAATC
>CALCSH010000190.1 GCA_937893815.1 uncultured Anaerolineae bacterium
CCCATATATTCCGGCGGACATCTCCGTCATCGGCTTTTTGCAGTAGAGTCAAAATTAAGAAGCAGAGGTTCAATATGAAACGATTCAAAACCTGGATCAAGAGTTTTTTCTTTCCACCACAAGGTACCCCCACGTGGCAGCGTGTGTTGCCCTATGCGGTCTTGGGTGTTCTCACGCTGGTAGCTTTTATTGGTGGCGCATACGGCTGGGAGTATACCAACTCGCCCGAATTCTGTGGTACAGCATGCCATACGATGCCACCCGAGTACACCACGTATCTCATTTCACCTCATGCACGCGTTGATTGTGTGGACTGTCATATTGGCAAAGGCTTTATCGCCACGCGCATCACCCGCAAGGCTGGCGATCTCAAGCATGTTACCGCCATGCTCTTTCATTCCTACGAATTCCCCATCACCGCCCACAAATTGCGCCCGGCGCAAGAAACCTGCGAACTTTGTCACTTCCCTGAAAAATTTTCGGATGACAGCCTGCGGGAAATTGAGCGTTTCAGCAACGATGTAGATAACACACCCCAGACGACTTTCCTGGTGATGAACACGGGGGGCGGGAGCGAGCAATTGGGGTTGGGACGCGGTATCCACTGGCATATTGTCAACCCCGTAGAATATCTGGCGGTGGATATAGAGAAACAGGAAATCCCCTATATCCGCGTCATCGAAGATGATGGCTCGGTTACAGAGTATGTTGACATTGAGGCCGATATTGACCCTGCCACCATCAACCCCGATGACCTGGAAGTGATGGACTGCGTGACCTGTCACAACCGCATCACACATCTGGTGTCACCTCCCGAAGATACGGTTGATCAACTAATAGCTCGCGGGCTGATCTCCAGCGAAATCCCAGAGATTCGCCTGAAAGCCATCGAGGTTTATAGTCAAATCTACGATACCACCGAGAAGGGTCTCAACGGCATTGCCGGTCTGGAAGGCTACTACCAAACCTATTACCCGGAGTTTTATGCCGAAAACCAGGCAGTGTTGGATGAGGCAATTGTCCTATTGCAAGAGGCTTATGCTTCCAGTGTTTATCCCGACCAGAATTCAGATTGGAACAGTCATCCCAATAATGTAGGTCACAAAGAATCGCCAGGCTGTTTCCGTTGCCACGATGGCAAGCATCTCAGCGCGGCAAATGAAGCCATCCGGCTGGAATGTAACCTGTGCCACTCAATCCCTGAGGTGGTCGGGCCATCGGATTTCGTTGCCAATATCGAAATCAGCCGCGGGCCAGAGCCTTCAACTCATACGAACTCCAACTGGATCACATTGCACCGCGACGCCTTTGACCCAACCTGCGCCAACTGCCACTCCACGGAGAACCCTGGCGGTACCGATAATAGTTCTTTCTGCTCGAATAGCGGTTGCCATGGCAATGTGTGGGAACACGCTGGATTCGACGCCCCCGGGTTGCGCGAGCTACTGATCGAGCAACTGCCGCCACCGAGCGAGGCCATGACTCCCCCCACGGGGGGGGCGCTCACC
>CALCSH010000191.1 GCA_937893815.1 uncultured Anaerolineae bacterium
GGAGCGGCTCCCATGGATATGGGTGAAGCTATGGGTGTCAATCTGGCCGATCTGGCTGGAACCACGATTTCCTTCTGGCACGTTTGGGGTACTGGCGGTCCAGGCGAAGGCATGACCGCTGTGGTTGATGCTTTCAACGCGACCAACGAATGGGGCATTGTAGTCGAAGCTGTTGATCAGGGGCGCTACAATGACGCCGAAGATGCGATGAATGCTGCCATCCAATCTGGTGACGTTCCCAATGCGATCGTTGGCTATTCAAATGCGCTGGCTGGCTGGTACGATGTTGGCGTAATCGCCGACTTGCAACCCTATGCGGACGATGCGGTAGTTGGCTTCACGGCTGACGAAATTGCAGATTTCTACGCCGGTGCGTACGCGGGCGGTTTGGGTGTGGATGGAGCACGCATCGCGTTGCCGCTCAGCCAATCGGCCAATGTATTGTTCTACAACAAAACCTGGGCCGAAGAATTGGGCTTCCCCGAAGCACCCAAGACGGCTGCTGAATTCAAGGAACAGGCTTGCGCTGCGGCTGCGGCCAATACTGCGGATGATAATCCCGACAATGATGGCATGGGTGGTTTGGTACTGTACACGGGTGCCTCCAATATTTTCTCTTGGATTTATGCCTTCGGCGATGATGGTCTGACCGAAGACGGAACGGCCTATGATTTCATCGCCCCGGCTGTTCAGGATACGGCTGTCTTCCTGAAAGAACTCTGGGACGAGGGCTGCGCCTTCCCCACCGAGAGCTACCCCAATCCTGAATTCGCTACCCGCAAGGCGCTCTTCACGATGAGTTCCTCCGCTGGTATCCCCTATCAGGCAGCGGCTTTCGAAGAAGTTGGCTCCACCGATGAATGGGTCTTTGTTCCCTTTGTTGGTCCCGATGGACAAATGGCAATTGACGCCTTTGGTCAGTACGTGGCTGTGGTCAACACCACCCCCGAACAGACCCTGGCAACCTGGCTGTTTGTAAAATCCTTTACTGCGCCCGAAGCACAGGCCACCTGGATCAATGCCAGCGCCTACTATCCCGTGCGCATGAGCGCTGAAGATTTGCTCAAGGACTACGCAGCTGCCAATCCCCAGTGGGTAAGTGGTCTGGAACTGCTGGCATACGGCCATTCAGAACCGGCATACGCCTCGTGGACATCTGTGCGCCGCGCTGTGGGTGATGGCTTCGATGTCATCATTCAGGGCGATACTGCGGATATTCCCACTCATTTGGAAGAGCTGAACACTACCGCTGCCGAATTGGTGGCCGAACTGCAATAAGCTTATCCATCAATGATTTACTAACGGGCTGAGACTTTCGAGTTTCAGCCCGTTTTGTGTACCGGCGTGCTAAAATAACTGCGGATTTTCTCTGCCGTACACCGAAAGCCCCAACAGTTTCAACCAACATAAAGCACAAACAGACCTGGCAGGTTTCACTTGAAATTCTTGAAAATTCAGCATCGACTATAAAAACCTGCCAGGTCTTTCCAAACTACCAATGACCCTTGCTCACGTAACCATTTATACCGATGGCGCTTGCTCTGGCAACCCCGGGCCTGGCGGCTGGGGCGCTTTGCTCCAGTATAACGGGCACGAGAAAGAACTCAGCGGTGGCGCTGCTGAGACTACCAACAACCGTATGGAATTGACTGCCGCCATCGAAGCGCTGTGTGCGCTCTCAAAGCCCTGCCAGGTGGATATCTATACTGATTCCAAATATCTTCAAAACGGCATTACGCAATGGCTGGCTGCCTGGAAGCGTAAAGGCTGGAAAACCAGCGCCAAGAAGCCGGTAAAAAATCAAGATTTGTGGCAGGCTCTCGATGAAGCTGTGCAGAAACACCAGATTGCCTGGCAGTGGGTGCGTGGGCATGCGGGTCAGCGAGAAAACGAACGCGTCAATCAACTGGCGCGCGATGCCATCGGGGGGTAGAATATTCCTGGTTCTAATGGAATTTAACGCTACTTTCCTAAACGCGCCTTCATTGCTTCAACCAGCGGGGGGAGAATTTCAAAGAGATCACCGACCACGCCAAAGCGCGCCAGTTTGAAAATAGGTGCATCGGGGTCTTTGTTGATGGCTACAATCATCTTACTGGTGCGCATCCCGGCGAGATGCTGAATGGCGCCCGAGATGCCGCAGGCTACATACATATCGGGGGCAACAACTTTGCCGGTTTGCCCAACTTGATTGGAATAGGGGATATACCCGGCATCCACAGCGGCTCGGCTGGCACCCACGGCGCCGCCCAGTGCGGCGGCAAGATCGCCGACTAATTTGAAGCCCTGTTGCGCCTTCCATATTTCTTGACCGGCTTCATCGAGATCGCCGGGGGGGGTGAGTTTAGGATTGTTGGATACGCCGCGTCCGCCAGAAACGATCACAGCGGCATCGGCCAGGCTGACTCCGCCCGAGACGGTGGCGTAATCCACCACTTTGACGCTGATTTCATCCTCGGTGAGAGCCGCGGGAACTGTGATTGGCGTCCCGGAGCGGGTTGCATCCTCGACGGGTTTGGCAAAGGCCCGGCCGCGCAAGGTTATCAACTGCGGTTTGGCGCTGCATTGCACTTTGGCGAGCAGTTTCCCGGCGTAGATCGGGCGGGTGGCAACGACCACGCCGTCCACGACTTCGAGGGCGGTCACATCCACCAGCACGCCGGTGTTGAGGTCTACGGCGGCCATACCAGAGACCTCGCGGCCGCGGGTCGTGGTCGGGAACAGGATCACATCGGGGGCAGAATCAGCCGCCAGTTTCGCCAGCAGCGTCGTGTAGGCCTCGGCGCGGTAATCCCCCAGGGTGGGGTCATCTGCCACAATGACTTCATCGGCACCATATTGGAAAGCTTCTTCAGCAACGCCCTTAATATTTTCGCCAAAAACGACTGCGGTCACGCCGCCGCCCAATGACTCGGCCAGCGTCAATCCCGCGCCGATGGTTTCCCACGACGAAGGCAGCGCCTCGCCTTTAAACTGGTCAATATACGCCCAAATTTTGTTCGTCATTAGAGCACCTTCTCTGCCATGATCTTGTCGGCCAATGTTGCGGCGATTTCTGCCGGGCTGCCGCCAGTGATAATTTCGGTAGCAATTTCACGCTGCGGCGGGGCCATGACTTCAGGCCAGGCCACTACCGGGGACGGAGCTTCGATGCCCAACTCGCCCAACGCCCACACGGGAATTGTAGCGCGGGCGGCTTTGCGAATGCCCATGAAGGACGGGTAGCGCGGCTCGCCGTAATCTTTGATCACGCTGACCACGGCGGGCAGGCCGCTTTGCACGACCTGGCGGCCTTCTTCGATGGCGCGTTCCACCTTGATGCCGTCGGCGTTGAGTTCGTCAATCGCCGAGACGAGGGTGAGTGCAGGCCAACCCAGAACACGCGCCACCTGTGCGGGGAGCGTGCCGGTATCGCTATCGATGGCCTGTTTACCGAAGAAGACCAGCCCAACATCATCCACTTTGGCGATGGCGGCAGCCAGAACACGGGCCGCGGCCACATTGTCGGAGCCAGCCAGCGCCGGGTCGGAGACCAGCACGGCTTCGTTGCAGCCCATCGCCAGGGCGTGTTTCAGGGCTTCGGTTTCGCTTTCCTTACCCATGCTGAGTACGGTGACGCTACCGCCAAGGTCTTTGGCTTTTTGTAGAGCCGCTTCCACGGCGTACTCGTCCCAGGGGTTAATCACCAGCGGCGCTTCACCCCACGAGATTTGCCCCCCCTCCACCGAAAGTTGTGCGGCGGAATCGGGTACTTGTTTGACACATACTACGATATTCAAGATAGCCTCCTGTGGTAGGAAGTAAGGAGTATGGAGTATGGGAAGATCAATTCCCCTACTCCATACTTCCTACTCCCTACTCTTCATACGCCGGCATTTCCATGCGCAACGCTTTATCCTGACGCTCACCCAGGGCATAGCTGGCCTGGATGAGTTGCTGAATTTCGTTACTGCCTTCGTAGATTACCGCGCCGCGTGCATTGCGCAGGTAACGTTCTACGTTGTACTCGTCGCTGAAGCCATACGCGCCATGAATCTGGATGGCTTCGTTGGCGGCTTCAAAGGATTTCTCGGTGGCGAACCATTTGGCCGCCGAGGTCTCTTTGGTGTTGCGTTGGCCTTCATTTTTCATCCAGCCCGCTTTGAGATACAGCAACTGGGCGGCCTCATAGTTGAGGGCCATGTGGGCAATTTTGGATTGAATCAATTGATGTTGGGCAATCGGTTTGCCGAAGGCTTTGCGTTCGTTGGCGTAGTTTACGCTGGCTTCGAGGGCGGCGCGGATCAGCCCGGTTGCGCCTGCCGCCACGGTGTAGCGTCCGTTGTCGAAGGCCGACATGGTGACTTTGAAACCTTCGCCTTCTTCGCCGATGCGGTTGGCAACGGGGACGCGCACATCCTGAAAGTTGATCCAGCCTGTGGAACCGGCGCGCACGCCCAATTTGCCGTGGATGTCGCCGCGCGTCACTCCGGGGGTGGATAAATCCACGATAAAAGATGTCAACTCCCCGGAAGATTTGCCCGTGTCTTTTTGGGTGCGAACTGTCACCAGAGCGTAGTCGGCATTGCTCGCCAGCGAAATCCACATTTTTTCGCCATTGAGAATATAATCCTCGCCGTCGCGCTTGCCAGTAGTCTGAATGTTGGCAAAATCTGACCCCGCGCCCGGTTCAGTGAAGGCCCCGGCGCCAATCTTGTCGCCGCGCGCCAGCGGGACTAAAAATTTTTGTTTTTGCTCTTCGCTGCCCCATTGCCAAAGGGTCATGCTGCACAGGCCGGTATGCACCGACATCACCACCCGCAGCGTTGTATCCACGGCTTCGAGTTCTTCGCAGGCCAGGCCCAACGAGATATAGTCCATGCCCGCGCCGCTGTATTTTTCGGGGATGCAGATACCCAAAATGCCCAATTCACCCATGCGCGGCAAAATAAACGGGGCCATTTCTTGCTTGCGGTCGTACTCTTGAATGATGGGAGCGACTTCCTTTTGGGAAAAATCGCGCACCATTTTTTGCACCATGCGCTGCTCTTCGGTAAGACCAAAGTTCATGTATTCTGTTCTCCTGTACGTATCGGAATTAGCTGATGCTATTATAATACAGGCCACAGGTGATAGTGCGCTGCACTCTGGCGCATAAATGTCAGGAATATTCAACTACAGAGTACCCAGAGAGTACTGAGAAAAAATTCCAAAACTCGGTGTGCTCTGTGGCATACAATCTCTTTGCATGAATAAATTTTTCTCGGATGCTCTACTGCCCAAAATTCTCGGCATCGTGATGATCCTTACTTTATCAGGAATTGCCCTGCGCCCGCACAGGATCACGCGGGGGTTCGAGTTGGCGCGTCAGGCCCAAAAGATCAACTTCCCCGATGCGGCCAGGCAGCTCGCCGCCCTGGCTGTGCAGCTTCCATACCGCGCCGATCTTTGGCAGCAGGCCGCATTTGCCGCACTGGCGCAGCAAGATTTTCCCGCTGCCATCAAATACTTCACCCAGGCCGAAACACTCTCCCCAGCCGGGATGCTGGCCCTGGGCGATGCCTACCAACAAAACGGCGAGCTTGCCGCTGCCATCCAAACCTGGGAAGAGTTCAACAATCAATTCGGCCCATCCGAAGAAAACCTTGCCCGCCTTGCCAACGCCTACCGGCTTCAAGATAATTATGCTTCTGCCATCACCGCATTAAAGGAACTTTCAACCTTCAACCTTCAACCTTCAAACCTCTACCAACTCGGCCTGCTGCTCGCCGCCCATAACCCCGCCGCCGCGCCGCCCTATCTGAGGCAGGCTGCTGAACTTGACCCTGGAATCAAAGCTCTGACGCAGCCATTGGCATTCGCGATTCAGCGCGCCTTGCAGCGGGATGAGCCCGCGTATGCGTTTCTCAACGCCGGGCAAGAGCTTGCCAATCAAAACCGCTGGCCGCTGGCCGCACATGCCTTTGAGCGCGCAGTTGAGTTGCGGCCTGATTACGCCGAAGCCTGGGCCTATCTGGGAGAAGCGCGCCAACAACTGGATCCAGCATCGGGGCGGGATGCGCTGGAAAATGCACTGGAACTGGATCCGCAATCTTTCGCTGCCAACACCTTTATGGCATTGTATTGGCAACGTCAGGGCAATATTGAGGCCTCAAAAACCTATATCCAACACGCTGCGGCTCTGGATCCCAACAATATTCCCATTCAAAGCTATCTGGCAGAATTAGTAGCGCAGGCGGGCGATTTAGGGGCTGCAAAAGATTTTTACCAGCATATTATTGCAGATTCGCCGAATCGTTCACTTGCATATCAGGCAATGGCTGAGTTTTGTGTACGCTACAACCTGGAGATTGCCGAAACCGGACTTCCTGCCGCGCGTCAGGCGGTGCTGCTGGCGCCGAAGGACGCTGGCGCGTTGGACGCCATGGGGCAAATCCTGCTGCGGTTAGGGGATCAACTCAACGCGGAGCGTTTTTTTCTGCGATCCCTGCGGAGTGATGCGGATTATGCTCCGGCGCATCTTCATCTGGGCTGGCTATATATTCTCAAAGATGAAGGTGTGCAAGCACGTGACCATCTTGCCAAAGTACTCGAATTGGCTCCCAATACAGCCACCGCTGACCACGCCCAACGCTTGCTCGAAGATTATTTGACAAGAAAATCGGGCAAATAGGTACGCGAGGGTCTCTGGGAATCCCCGTGGTAGTTGTCCAGATTTAGGGGTTTCTCACGGCACTTCCTAAAGACCCAAACGCGAAAGCGGATGATTATTCCCCAAATATGCTAAAATGAGGCCAAATTTTTGAATGAGGAGACATCATGAAATTTAAATATGCCCCTTTGATCGCTTTGGCCACACTGATATTGACGACCCTGGCTTGCAGCTTACTCAATAGTTCGCAAGCATTGCCCGAAGGTACGCTTTTTCAGGATGATTTTTCAGATTCATCCAGTGGATGGGATCAGAATAACACGGAAGAGGGCATCACCGATTATGAGAGCAGCGTCTACCGCATCTGGGTGAACACCACGGAAACGGATATTTGGGCCAACCCCGGGCTGAACTTCACCGATACGGTGATCGAAGTGGATGCAACCAAAGTTGGTGGCGCCGACGACAATGATTTTGGTGTGATCTGCCGCTATCAGGATACCAATAATTTTTATTTCTTTATCATTAGCAGTGATGGCTACTATGCCATTGGGAAAGTTCTGAACGGTGAATATAACCTGGTGGGTATCGATCAAATGTTGCCCGACGAGTCGATCAACTTGGGCAGCACATCCAATCATATCAAAGCCGATTGTGTAGGTTCGCATCTGGTTTTGCACGCCAATGGCACGCAACTAGCCGATGTTGAAGATACATCTTTTACTTCGGGCGATGTAGGCCTGCTCGCCGGTACTTTTGGCGAAATTGGCACAGATATTCACTTTGATAATTTCAGTGTAAAACAACCTTAGTGCGCGTCAATACGTCGGGGGCGTCCTGACGTTCTGCCGCATTAACCTCTAGACATTCAAGCACAAAAATATGAATATTTATCTCAACACCATTGGCTGTCGTCTCAATCAGAGCGAAATCGAAACCTATGCCCGCCAGTTCCGTGCTGCAGGGCATACATTGGTTTCCGATCCTGCCGAAGCCGACCTGACAGTGATCAATACCTGCACGGTGACCACTGCCGCGGCGGCGGATTCGCGCAAGATGATCCGGGCCGCGGCGCGTGCCGGGAGCAAGCAAGTCATCGCGACTGGCTGCTGGGCGACAATGGAGCCGCTGGCCGCGGCGGGACTCATCGGGGCCAGCTCGGTGGTGCTCAACGACGAAAAAGATGAGCTTGTCCCCAGGCTGTTACAAATCCAGCCCGATGCGATTGATCTGGAACCCGTGGAACGCGAACCGATCCCCGGAGCGCGCTTGCGCACGCGAGCCTTCATCAAAGTGCAAGATGGTTGCGATAACCGCTGTACATTTTGTATTACCACCGTGGCACGCGGCAAGGGCCGCAGCCGCCCCATACAAGATATTGTGGCTGATATTCAGGCCGCCACCGCTGGGGGCACGCAGGAAGTGGTGCTCACTGGTGTGCATCTTGGCTCGTGGGGACAGGATTTCGAAACACGGGCACATTTACGTGATTTAGTGGTCTATTTATTGGAACATAGTGATGCCCCGCGTTTGCGTCTCTCATCGCTGGAACCCTGGGATTTGGATGCAGCTTTCTTTTCGCTGTGGAAAAATCGGAGACTGGCGCGCCATTTGCATTTACCCTTGCAATCGGGGAGTGCGGCCACATTGCGGCGCATGGCCCGAAAAACCACGCCAGATGATTTTTCCCGACTCGTACATGCGGCGCGCGCCGCGGTGCCGGGCGTAGCGATCACCACGGATGTGATTGTCGGTTTCCCTGGTGAGAGCGAAATGGAATATGCGGAGAGCCTGGGTTTTGTGCGCCAGATGAATTTTTCCGGAGGGCATGTGTTTACTTATTCGACGCGCCCCGGCACAGCAGCGGCGCGTATGCCGGGGCATGTAGACCACGCTATTCGTAAAGCCCGCAACGCAGAAATGCGCGCCGCGCTGGAAGACTCTGCACGCGCATATCAAACTCAATTTGTGGGTGTAGAACTGCCCGTGCTCTGGGAGAGTGCTACCGCACTTGGCCCGCAGGGATGGACAGTCAGCGGGTTGACGGATAATTATTTGCGCGTCACAGCGCAGGCGCCGCGGAAACTCTGGAATCAAATTACATCAGTAGAATTAACGCAGATCGGCGGGCAGGGCCTGATTGGAGAAATCAGGTAATTACAAACAGGGCAATCAGGAATGAATCAATTCGATATCAGGAGGCAAGATGAGCAACGACTGTATCTTCTGTAAAATCATCGCTGGAGAAATTCCCAGCACACAAGTCTATCAAGATGAGCAGGTAACGGCTTTTCGGGATATCAACCCCGCAGCGCCCACGCATATTCTGATTGTTCCGAACAAGCATATCGCCTCGGTCAATGATCTCGTCCCTAAAGACGAGATTCTCGTTGGGCATTTGTTCACTGTTGCCAGAAAAATTGCAACCCAGGAAGGAATCGCCACATCGGGATACCGGTTGATTATTAATCATGGACCTGATGGCGGGCAAGAGGTGTATCATCTGCATTTGCATTTGCTCGGCGGGCAGAAAATGCGCCACAAGATGGGATAAGGCTGCTAATAGGCCTGCGGTATAATCAAAATACTATGAATACGAAAACGAAACTTTCTCAAATGTTGAAAGATGCCATGAAAGCCAAAGATGTGCGGCGCAAGCGCGTGGTGCGTATGGCTCTCTCGGCAATAAAAAATGCTGAAGTGGCCCAAAAAGGCGAACTGGACGAGCCTGATCTGCTCGTAATACTGCAAAAAGAAGTAAAAGCCCGCCATGAAACCATTGAGGGCGCTAAGCAAGCCAAACGCGAAGACCTGATCGCCGAAGCTGAAGCGGAGATCGCCATTTTGGAAGAATTCTTACCCCTGGGATTGACGCACGAAGAGTTATCTGCCCTGGTTCGGGAAACCATCGCCGAAATTGGCGTTACTTCGCCAAAAGAAGTTGGCAAAGTGATGAGCGCTCTGATGCCCAAAATTCGCGGACGCGCCGATGGCAAAGATGCGAATCAAATTGCGCGCGAATTACTTGGATCGTAATTCTCTGCGGTTGGCCAGGTAAACTATGGCAACCAACTTTCCAAAACGAAGTTTTCGGCAAACGTTATTCTTGCTGGTTCTACTGTTCCTAAGCGGGGCGGCAGCGCTGGCAATTGTGGTATCTCTACCGGCTATTTCCATCTCCACACAAGATTTGCAATCAGGTGATGTTGCTGCGCAGGATATTCTCGCACCCTCCGCTGTGAGTTATACGAGCGATGTGCGCACAGTGCAATTGCAAGAGACAGTTATCAATAGTGTTGCGCCTCGCTATACCCAGGCCGATACCAATATTGCCCGCCAACAGCTTGAACACTTACGCGCATCCCTCGCGTATATATCCAGCGTGCGCAGCGATTTCTACGCTAATAATGAGCAAAAGCTCAACGACCTGGCTGCTCTGAAAGAAATTCAGATTAGTGCAGAAACAACCGCGGGTATATTTTTGCTGGCCGAGACGCGCTGGCAGGCGGTTCAACAAGAATCCATTGTTGTGCTTGAGCAAGTGATGCGCAACACGATTCGAGATGGAAGGGTGGAAGATTTTCGCAGCAATGTGCCCAATTTAGTCAGCCTGGCATTGCCTGAAGATCAGGCGCTGATTGTCGCCGAGTTAGCTGCCGCATTCATTGTCCCCAATAGTTTTTATAGCGAATCGCTCACTGAAACTGCCCGACAACTCGCCGCAGAATCGGTAGAACCGGTGCAAGTTTCTTTCGCCGCGGGTGAAATCGTTGTGCAGCGCGGTGAAGTCATCTCCGACGTGGCCTTGGAGGCATTGCGTTCTTTGGGGTTAGCCAAACCGGAGCGCCGCTGGCAAGAACTCACCTCTGCCGGACTGCTGGTGCTCATTTCGTTGGGTTTGGCGATTATCCTTTTCAGGCGACAAACGCAAACCCTGACCTATTCACGTGGATTGTTCGTTATCATTTTTCTCTTTCTTGCCTTCCTGGCATTGGGTCGGCTGGCGCTGCCCATGCACCCGCTCGCGCCTTATCTCTTCCCGCTCGCAGCGTACCCGCTGATTATCGCCAGTCTGTTTGGCGAAGAATTGGCGCTCGTCTCTGTCATCCCGTTAATTCTCCTGATCACCTTTGGGCATAATAATACCGCAGCACTGTTTTTATTCTATATGACCAGCAGTTTGTTCAGCGTGCTGATTCCGAAACGAGAGCAACGCATCAGCGCCTATTTATGGGTAGGGGTTACGGTCGCCGCTTCGGGCGCGGCGGTGATCACATCTTTCCATTTGCTCCAGGCGGAAACCAATTGGGTCGATTTAGCATCTCAAACCTCGATTACTTTGCTAAATGGGCTGATGGTATCCGGCATCACCGTGCTGCTGCAATATCTCCTGGCGCCGATTATGGGACAAACCACGCCCTTGCAACTGCTCGAGCTTTCACGCCCCGATAACCCGCTGCTGGAATATTTGCTGCGCAATGCGCCAGGCACGTACCAGCACAGTTTGCAGGTGGCTAACCTTGCCGAGCAAGCCGCCGAGCGCATAGATGCCGATAGCCTGCTGACCCGCGTTGGCGCGCTATATCATGATATTGGCAAATCCCTCAACCCATATTTTTTTATTGAGAATCAGCGAACCGGGCAAATTGATACTCACGATAATATCGACCCCGCTGAAAGTGCCTCGTTTATCATCCGGCATGTGACCGACGGTTTGGAGTTGGCGCGCCAGCACCGTTTGCCGGATCGCATAAAAGATTTTATTGCCGAGCACCACGGGACGCTCAAAACCTATTACCAATGGACTCAAGCCCTCAACGCAGCCGAGGGGGATGCCTCCCAGTTGGACGAAAACCTGTTTACATACCCTGGCCCACGACCACAATCGCGCGAAACCGCCCTGGTAATGCTGGCCGATGGCTGTGAAGCCCGCGTACGAGCACAAAAACCCACCACGGAAGACTCCCTGCGAGAGATGATCAAAGACACCATCGAAAAACGCCTCGCTCAGGACCAACTTCACGATACCCGTCTTAACCTTCAAGAACTCAATATCATCACCGAAGCCTTCTTCGATAATTTGCGCGGCATTTACCATCCCCGCGTCGATTATCCTACCCTCAATATCCCCACTCAGCCCATCAAAATTACGGAGTAGCCATGCCGATCTATATCGAAATAGGGGATGACACCTGCGCCCCCGAAGAAAGCCAGCGAATTGAGCGCACGGCTCAGGCTACCCTGCAACAGCAGGAAATTGCTGCCAAGAGCGAGTTGAGCATTATCATCACCGATGACGCCCAACTTCAAGAACTCAACCAGCAGTTCAGGGATGTGGATGCGCCCACGGATGTGCTCTCTTTTCCTGCGGATTTCTCCGACCCGGAGAGTGGCGTGGCCTATTTAGGGGATATTCTAATCTCGTACCCGCGCGTGATGGCGCAGGCTCAAAGTGGGGGACATACCCCCGAGGCAGAGTTGCAACTACTCGTTGTCCACGGAATTTTGCACTTGCTGGGGCATGATCATGGTGACGAAGCAGAAAAAGCCGCCATGTGGACGGCACAGGCCGAAATCATCCACGCTCTCGGCGTGAATATCATTCTTCCCGAATAATTCGCTATTCTCTATGCACACATTCCTGCGCTCCCGCCTAATGTCGATACGTTTTGCCCTCGAAGGCTGGTGGTATGTACTGCGTACCCAACGCAACACCTGGGTTCATGCCAGTATCACCACAGGGGTTATTCTGCTTGGGCTGTGGTTGCAACTCGCCCCCCAGGATTGGGCCATTTTGCTGATTACCATCGCTCTGGTTTGGGCTGCCGAATTTTTCAATACATCCCTGGAAACCCTCGCCGATCTGATTCACCCCAACGAGCATCCACAGATAAAAACAATCAAAGATGTCAGCGCCGCGGGCGTGTTGATCACCGCCGTCGCAGCGATTTTGATCGGCCTGCTGATCCTCGCCCCACCACTGATAAACGCGCTGACTCATTGAATCGCGACTCTCTTTTGAAAGGTATCTCCCTTATGTCTACACCTACATTTCGTTTTGGTACTGTTGGCTCGCCCAAATCGAATCCCAAGAAACCCGGCGGCAGCGTCGGCGCAGCTATCCACATTCGCACATTGGGCCTCAGCGCCCTCGAACTGGGCTGGGTGCGTTCTGTGCGCGTCAGCGAGGCAACTTGCGCAGAAATTAAGGCTACCGCTGATGAAAATGATGTGGCGCTCAGCATCCACGCG
>CALCSH010000192.1 GCA_937893815.1 uncultured Anaerolineae bacterium
GTTCGAAAGTCAGTATCGAAAAGGCACAACTTTCTTTGTCACCATTCCGGTTGCCGAATCGCTAACTCGCTGAACCTATTTTTCCTAAAAGAGTAATGCACTTAATGGTAACGCCACCAAAAAACCAACGTTTGTGGATTCTATTTGCCTTTGTGCTCGCTGTCGGGGGTTTGCTCTTCCTTTCAACGGCGATATCGCAGATGGAATTCGCCCCTGCACAGCTTTTCTTTCTCGAATCCGAGCAGCAAACACCACCAGTGGGAAAAATGGGTTTCCGCACCTGGAATCTGGAGGGCGCGTGGAAATCAGCGGGGATTTTACTCTTTTGGGGTATCTTGCCGCTTTCGCTGATCTATTTTATTGTCTCGCCTGAAGTACGGAAAATCATCTTGCGTCGCGCCGTTGCCATGTCGCTGTCTGCCTACGCGTTCTTTCTAATGATGCGCAGTTGCGGGCAGCTATCGTCTCAAGAGCTGTTCAATTTTAGTGGTGTAGATAGTGCGGCTCAAACGCAAACCAGGGAGACGGCATTGGCACTCTCCCCGCAAAGCGCTATTTGGTTGCAATGGGCTGCAAATATCATATTTGTTGGTTTGTTGGCCGTTCTCTTTTGGCGTGCGTTGCAATGGTGGCAGGCGCGCCCCGCCTCCTTGCGAGGCCTTAGTGCCGAAGCTGGCTTGGCCCTGGATAATCTCTCCGCTGGTGCAGATTTGGGCGATACCATTTTGCGCTGCTATCTTGAGATGAATCGCCTGGTGCATCGGCGGCGCGGCTTACGGCGAAAAGCCGCCGCCACCCCGCGCGAATTCACCGCCGAACTGATTCGCAGCGGGCTGCCTGAAAGCGATGTGCATCAACTCACCCGTCTTTTTGAGATGGTGCGCTATAGCGGTCGCCCATTGGGTGCAACAGAAGGCCGTCAGGCTGAAGCCAGTTTGCGCGCCATATTCGAAGCCGGGCAGGGGGAAGTATGAAAAATCGTCTAAGTTGGGTACTCGGTGCCAGCGTCATTATAAGCCTGCTGGCGATACTCCTTTGGCCACAGTTGATTCAGGAACTCCTCGTCATACCGCTTACCTACCTACTCAGCGTTGGTGCATTGTTGTACCGCAGCCTCGACCAACGCACATTGTGGGTAACGCTGATGATTGTAGCGGCAATATTATTTTGGGCGAGTTTGAAAGTGCGCCGAGTTCCTTCCCCGAAAAATATGCCAGAGACGATTCAATATGCAACGCGCATCGCACTCTGGCGTCGCCGCCTGGACGATATACACCGCGGCACGTATATGCGCTGGCGTTTTGCTCAGCGCCTCACCCATCTCATGCGCGCAGCGTTGGCCTATCGTGCCGGACTTCCAGACGAGTATGTTTTGTATGAAGATTTCGATATCCCCGCAGAAATCGTGGAATACCTTCAGGCGGCCAACCAGTATCAGGCAGCCTCCCCCCTCGCAAGCCGTCTGTTTTCCCCGGCGATCCCGCAGCCTCTAAATCTTCCGCCTGAAAAAATCGCTGACTATATCGAACAACTCCTCGGCATGGAGCAAAATACGGAGAATTTATGAATATTTCAGATGTCGCCTCCACCAGTAACCGGATCATATCCGAAGTTGAACGCGCCATTGTTGGAAAGCGTGAATTATTAGAACGCATCATGGCCGCAATTTTAGCGGGGGGGCATGTGCTGCTCGAAGATTATCCCGGTTTGGCGAAAACTTTGATTGCCAATAGTTTTGCTACTGCCCTCGGACTGGATTTCAAGCGTATCCAATTTACGCCCGATTTACTCCCCAGTGATATTACCGGTAGTTATATTTTCGACCGTCAGCATGGCCGCTTTGAATTACGTCAGGGGCCGATCTTTGCCAATATCATTCTCGCCGATGAAATCAATCGCGCCTCACCGAAAACCCAATCAGCGCTGCTCGAAGCCATGCAGGAATATCAAGTCACCCTCGATGGGGATACCTTGCCCCTTCCCCAGCCTTTTTTGGTATTGGCCACTCAAAATCCGATTGAATATGAAGGCACATTCCCGCTGCCCGAAGCCCAACTGGACCGCTTCTTGATGAAACTCTCGGTGGGCTATCCTTCGTTCGAAGATGAGCAAGAAATTCTGCGCCGCCGTCGCCAGCGTCGGCAAGATCATTTTGATTTGCAGCAAGTAACATCTCCCGAAGAATTGCTCGCCATGCGCGCCGCAATGGAAGATGTGCATGTCGAAGCCGACCTTGAAAACTATATTGCCGCCATTGTGCACCACACCCGCCGCGATCAGCGCACTGCCGTAGGTGCCAGCCCGCGCGGTTCACTGGCGCTGCTAAAACTTGCCCGCGCACAGGCAACTTTGGAGGGTCGTTCGTATGTAGTACCGGATGATGTCAAAACTTTCATTCAGCCTGCCCTTTCCCACCGTATGGTGCTCAAACCCGACCTGTGGATGAATAAAATGGCCGCCTTTGAAGTGCTCGATTCCATCGCCAACCTGGTCCCCGTTCCGGTGATTGAAGGCGTATAACCTCCTGTGACAAAACCCATCCTTGTCCTCGGCGGCCTGATTTACATCTTTGTGCTGATCGCAATGGGATCACTGAATGGTATCCTCATGGCGCTGGCTTTGCCCTTATTGATCTACCTGGGGGCCGGTTTGTTCTATGGTCCCAGAGGAATTATTTTGCACGTCGAGCGGCACCTCAGTTCTGAGCGCGCTTTGCCGGGCGACCCCATCGAAATACGCCTGAGGATAACCAATCGCGGCGCGCACATTGAGAATTTGCTGATTGAAGATCAACTTCCGAGGGGGGTCGAAGTGATTTCTGGCAAAACTAGCCTGTTAACGGAGCTGCCACGCAACGCCAGTGTTGAACTTGGCTATTCCCTGCGTGCGCCACGCGGCTACTATCGTTTCCGTGAAATCGCCATCACCGCCGCCGATCGCCTCGCCATCCGACAG
>CALCSH010000193.1 GCA_937893815.1 uncultured Anaerolineae bacterium
CAAATCATCCATGATGCCAATCATCGCCAGAACCAAATCACTGGCGATTCTCACGGGTACAAGCGCTTGCATCTTCCGATCTCTTTGCGTGATCAAAATCTGGGCAGCATCATCCTGAGAAGAAAGTCCGACGAGCCAGACTGGACAGATGAAGATCAAAGATTGGCCCAAGAAGTCATCGTTCAAATTTCTGTGGCGCTCGAAAATGCCCGTCTACTGGAAGAATCCCAACACCGCGCCGCCCAGGAAGAATTGATCGGTAAAGCGACAAGCCGCATGAGAGAGACGTTGGATATTGAAACCGTGCTGAAGACCGCCGCGTCAGAACTACGCCAGGCACTTGACCTGGCAGAAGTAGAAGTGCGCATGGGTATCACCAACATAACAAACGAAACCGCCGTATCAAGTAAGGGAGATGAATAGCCATGTTTTCTTCTATTCGTAGAATCTCCACTCCCCCTTCCTTTGAAGATGAGGAAAAAACGCATAGTGCGCGTCTGCTGCACGCAATGTTGCTCATTCTTACGCTAGTGATTCCCATTTCAACCGGCCTACTTGTTTATACCTACCGCGCTCAGGGTCAAGCATTCGATTGGAGTACGGCATGGATTGGCGCATTGATCACCGCAATCAGCATTGGGTTGCTCATCCTCACACATCGCGGCAATATCAAGAGCAGTAGTATTGTCATTACGCTGTTGTTACTTGGGGTTGTTTTCTATGCATCGTTTTCGTACGGCGGAATCCTCGATACTTCGGTGGCTGCATACCTTCTCATCATCATTCTCGCGGGCATTCTGCTCGGCGGGCGTTCAGTTTTCATTTTTACGGTTTTGAGCATTCTTCTAGTTGCCTGGACATATTTTGCTGAAACCACTCATATTGTTATTTATCCGCCACAAGTTGTAGAACCTTTCGATCTGATTGAGTTAATAGCGACCCTCACCTTAGGTGGGTTACTACTGAACACCGCCATCAAGAATCTTAACAATGCCTACAATAACGCCAAGAGTCATGAACACACCCTGGCTGCAGCCAATATTGAATTGCAAAATGTACGCGCGTCCTTGGAACAACGCGTCGCCGAACGCACCATGGATCTAGAACACCGGGCGCTTCAACTGCAAGCTGCCGCCGAAGTAGGGCAGGCTGCAACAACCATCCGCAATCAGCATGAATTACTATCGCAGGTTACCCATTTAATCAGTGAACGCTTTGATTTTTACCATGCTGGCGTCTTCCTACTGGATAAGGCTGGAGAGTATGCGGTTTTGCAAGCGGCCAATAGCGAAGGCGGGCAACGAATGTTGGCGCGCAACCACAAACTTCAGGTAGCCGGAACCAGCATCGTGGGTTATGTCACAGCGCAATTGAAGCCGCGTATTGCGCTGGACGTTGGACAAGATGCAACCTATTTCGACAATCCGGATATGCCCGAAACACGCTCAGAAATGGCGTTGCCGTTGATTGCGGGTGGCAAATTATTGGGGGCACTCGATGTTCAAAGCAAACGACCCGCGGCGTTTACCGACGATGATATTGCCGTTCTGCAGGTTCTTGCTGATCAAGTTGCAATTGCGATTGAAAATGCACGCCTATTCACCGAAAACCAGGAAACTTTGGAGGCGGCTCGTCGAGCCTATAGTACACTCAGTCAGGAAGCCTGGAGAGAATTACTTCGATCACAACCCAAACTCGGATTCTTGGCGACACCCCAGGAAAATATCAGCATGGCGGGTGAGGCCTGGACGAGCGAGATGCTGGATGCCAGTCGGCGCGGGGAAAATGTGCGCCTGGATGAACACACGTTGGCAATTCCAATTGTGCTGCGCGATCAAGTCCTGGGTGTTGTACGCCTGAAGAAAGATGCCGCCGCGCCTCCCTGGAACAACGAAGAAATAAGCTTGATGGATACGTTGGTAGACCAACTTGAATTTGCACTTGAAAATGCGCGCTTACACCGTGGTGCTCAGCAACGCGCTGCACGTGAAAGCCTGGTTACAGAAATCACCACTAAAATTCGCTCGACTACCGATCCACAAGTGATGATTGAAACCGCAATTAGCGAATTACGCCATGCGCTTCATGCGAAACGCGCTCAAATTATGATTCAGGAAAACACGCCATCTTGAGGTCAGTTCGCATACTCTAGCTTTTACACACAGATCTTCTCGATGAGTACTCCCGAATTGAGGATGAACAGAACGTCATGACAAACATCATTGCCATTGCCAGCGAAAAAGGTGGTGTTTCAAAAACCACAACTGCAATCTCGTTAGGCGGTGCTTTGGCCGAAATCGGTCAGGATGTATTGATGATTGATCTCGACCCCCAGGCGAGTCTCACGCTGTCGTTGGGGATTCCCCCGCACACGGTTCGCCGGTCGATTGCCGATGTGCTGATTAATTCGATTTCACCGGTAGGCGTTAGCCGCGAAACATCGATTGCGGGGCTTGATCTGTTGCCATCCAACGCCGAAATGCTTATGGCGGAGCGATTTTTACCCATTCGCAAAGATTACAAACTAATATTAAGGAATCTACTGCGAGATATTCAAATATATGATGCCATCATCCTCGATTGCCCGCCAGCGTTGGGTGCCATCACGCAAAATGCGTTGGCGGCGGCCAATTTACTGGTGATTCCCACTGTGCCTGAGTATCTATCGGTATACACCTTGCGAAGTATGCTCGGTGTTGTGCGCTCCACTCGGGCGAACAGCAATCCGCATTTGAATTACCGCATTCTTATCAGTATGTTCGATCAACGCATTGGCTCTCATCTCAACCTCAGTGAACAACTGCGGAATACGTTTAAACAAGCCGTATGCGATACCGTCATTCAGGTGGATACCCGTTTGCGAGATGCCGCAGTTGCGGGAATGCCAGTGACACATTTTGCTGCCAACACTCGCAGCGCCCAGCAATATCGAGCGCTGGCCCAGGAGTTAATTCAATATGGCCGATCCGAATAATTTCAACAAGCGGCTGGACGATTTATTTTCCGATCTGATTCCAGAAGATATTTCCATTTCTGAACAGGATGATGTTCAAACTGGCTGGATTTGGGAATGTGACCTTGCAGGATGCTATTCCGCCTGCAGCCCGGAGGTCAAACAGGCCCTCGGGGTTGACTCCGCTGAATTTATTGGAAAATCACTGACAACTTTCCAGTTGACTCAACAATCCCAGGGAAAATTTGCATCCCAAATTGAAAAGCAATCCACCCAGGGCGAGGCCGTGCTGCACTTTATCCATTCAAACGGACAAGAAATCCCCATTCGAATATATTATTTCCGCAC